>NZ_JAWLDS010000019.1:0-44934 GCF_041686535.1 Aquicoccus sp.
CACCACCCGGCCCCGCACACCCCGGCAGCCGGGCGGCAGCCGGGCGGCAGCCGGATGTCACCCCCCCGATTTTCGGCCCCCAACCGGCGTTAACCCCCTCGCACGCCTGAGCAACCTGACTTAAACATCCGCCCATGCACGCCCTGCCCGCCCCCATCGCAAAGTGGTTCGCCACCCGCGGCTGGTCGCCCCATCCGCATCAGGCCGACATGCTCGCACGCGCCGGCGACCCGGCCACGCTTCTCATTGCGCCCACCGGTGGCGGCAAGACTCTCGCTGGCTTCCTGCCCACGCTGGCGGAACTCGCCCAAGCACCGCACAAGGGCTTGCACACGCTCTATATTTCCCCGCTCAAGGCGCTCGCCGCCGACATCAAGCGTAACCTTCTGGGCCCGGTCGAGGAGATGCGCTTGGCCGTCCGCATCGACGATCGTTCCGGCGACACCACCCAGACCCGCAAGAAGGCCCAGCGCGCCGACCCGCCGCATATCCTTCTGACCACGCCCGAAAGCCTCGCATTGCTGCTCTCCTACCCCGATGCGCCACGAATTTTCCAAACTCTGCAACGGGTTATCGTCGACGAGATCCACGCGCTCGCCGAATCGAAACGCGGCGATCAGCTCTTCCTCGCCCTCTCGCGCCTGCAAGCCCTGGCCCCCGGCCTGCGCCGCGTCGGCCTCTCGGCCACGGTCGATGACCCGGCCGCGATCGCCACGCTGCTGGCCCGGCACCCCGATCCCTGCGCGATCCTGGCGGCCGATCCCGGCCCGGCGCCGCAGATCGAGATGCTCGAAACCACCGAAGCCCCGCCCTGGTCGGGCGGCGGCGCATCCTATGCCATCCCCGCCGTGCTGGACGAGGTGCGCCGCCATCGCACCACGCTCATCTTCCACAACACCCGCGCCCAGGCGGAGATTTTCTTTCACAATCTGTGGCTTGCCAATGACGAAGGGCTGCCCGTCGGCATCCATCACGGCTCGCTCGCGCGCGAAAGCCGCGAACGGGTCGAGGCGGCGATGGTGCGCGGCGATCTGCGCGCCATCGTCTGCACCGGAAGCCTTGATCTCGGGCTCGACTGGGGCGATGTCGACCTGGTGATCCAGGTGGGCGCGCCCAAGAACGTCAAGCGGCTGGTCCAGCGGATCGGGCGCGCCAACCATCGCTACAACGCGCCGTCCAAGGCGCTTCTGGTGCCTGCCAACCGTTTCGAGGTGGTCGAATGCCGCGCCGCACTCGGGGCCGCCCGCACGGGCGATCTCGACGGCGCGCCGCGTGGGCCCGGCCCGCTCGATGTGCTCTGCCAACATATCCTGATTCGTGCCTGCGCCGGTCCGTTTACCGCCGATTCACTTTTTTACGAGATCCTCACCGCCGGGCCATACGCGACTCTCTCTCGCGAAGATTTCGACGCCTGCCTCGATTTTGCCGCCACCGGCGGATACGCGCTGCGCGCCTATGACCGCTGGCAGCGATTGATGCTGCGCGACGGGCAATGGCAGCTGCGCGATCCCCGCGCCGCTTCGCGCATCCGCATGAATATCGGCACCATCCAGGACAGTGAATTGCTCAAGGTCCGACTCGGGGGCCGCGGCAAGCCGCTGGGCGAGGTCGAAGAGGGCTTCGCCGCATCGCTCAGCCCCGGCGATACCTTCCTGATCGGCGGGCGCGTCGTACGCTTTGACGGCTTGCGCGAACTCACCGTCGAGGTCTCGCCCCACACCGCCAAGTCCCCGAAGATCGCGGTGTTCTCGGGCACCAAGTTCGCCACCTCCACGCAGCTTTGCCAGCGTATCCTGGCCATGCTCGGACAGGAGGACTGGCCCGACCTGCCCGACCACACCCGTGACTGGCTGCACCTGCAACGCAAGGTCTCGCGCCTGCCCGAACCGGGCCGGCTGCTCGCTGAGAGCTTCCCGCATGACGGGCGCGAACATCTCTGCCTCTACGGCTTTTCCGGGCGCAACGCGCAGCAGACGCTGGGCCTTCTGCTGACCAAGCGGATGGAAGAGACGGGGCTTGCCCCCATGGGCTTCGTCTCTACCGATTACGCCACGCTGATCTGGGGGCTTGACCCGGTCCATGATGCCGCAGACCTTCTTGATATCAATGCCTTGCGTGACGGTCTCGACGGCTGGCTCGCGGGCAACGCGGTGATGAAACGCAGCTTTCGCGCCGTTGCCACCATCGCCGGGCTGATCGAACGCATGAGCCCCGGCGCCCGAAAATCCGGGCGGCAGGCCACGTTTTCCTCCGACATCCTCTATGACACGCTGCTGAAATACGACCCCGATCACCTGCTGATGCGCGTCACGCGGGCCGAGGCAATGCGCGGCCTCGTCGATTTCGCCCGCATCGAGGAACTCGCCGACCGCACCCGGGGCCGCATCGACACGCTGCGCCTGCCCCGCGTCACCCCGCTCGCGGCACCGCTCCTGCTCGAAGCCGGGCGCGTGCCCGTCAGCGGCAGCGCCGACGAGCGCCTGCTGGCCGAGGAAACCGCCCGCCTCATGAAACAGGCAGGTCTCGATCAGAACGGCAAAATCCCCTTGTAGATCCGTCGCGAAACCCGCACCAAAACCGTATGAACGCCCATGCCTTCACCCTTGCCGGCGCCGAGTTGCAGGCCCGCGGTTCCGGCGCGCTTTTCTGGCCCGCGCAGAATCTCTTGTGCGTCTCCGACCTGCACCTTGGCAAATCCGAACGCATGGCGCGCCGCGTCGGCGCCACCCTGCCCCCCTATGACACCGCCGAAACACTGGCCCGGCTCGATGCGGATCTTGCCGAAACCCGCGCCGAAACCGTCATCTGCCTTGGCGACAGCTTCGATGACCGAGACGCCGCCCACGCCCTGCCCAATGCCGAAAAGATATGGATTTCAAGGCTCCAGGCCGGGCGCCGCTGGGTCTGGATCGCGGGCAACCACGATCCCGGCCCGCTCGACCTCGGTGGTGCGCATCTCGCCGAACTGCCGCGCGGCCCGCTCACCTTTCGCCATGTCGCCCGGCCCGGCCAGGCGGGCGAGGTCTCGGGCCATTACCACCCCAAGGCCCGGATCACCCTGCGCGGGCGCACGATCTCGCGCCCCTGTTTCCTGATCGACGACGCCCGCGTGATCCTGCCCGCCTATGGCACCTACACCGGCGGGTTGCGCAGCAGCTCAGAGGCGCTGGCGGCACTCATGCGCCCCGGGGCCGTCGCCATCCTCACCGGCCCGTCACCACGTCCGGTGCCGATGCCACGCTAAAGCGTTCCGCCCTATGCATGCCCCGCGAACAAGGCGGAACGCGTCAGGGAATGTCGATTCCCGCCGCCTCCAGCGCCGGGCGATACCTGCGGGTCAACGGCACCTGATCGCCATTGCACAGCACGACCTGCCATTTCGCAGCACCTGCCCGCTCCACCCGCTCGATCGCCTCGCGTGCAATCCAATGCGAGCGATGGGTGCTGTAGCCCTCGATCGGCTCCATCTCGCGAATCGCGTCGCTCAACCGCATGCGCAGCATTTCGGTGCCCTCCGTCGTGACCACCTCGACATGATGGTCCTGCGCCGAGAGCCGCAGGATCGGGCCGCGCCTTTCGCGCGGCAGGCGCTCGGCAAGCCGGGGCAGCATCTCCTCGTCAGGGCACAGGGCCGGCTCGATCCGCACCGCCCGCCGAAAGCCCAGCAGAACCAGGCTGATTGCCAGGACATGCCACGCGACTGTCACGACCGAAGGTGGCCCCATCACCCCGGCGCCCGGCATCTTCGGCGCGAGCCAATGCACCATCAGGGTAATCACCGGCACGATCACCACCAGATGAACCGCTTCCAGAAGCCATGTGCGCCCGGTCGGGACGAGCGACTCTATCCACACCCGTATCCCCCGCCCCACCGCGATCGAAAGCCCGACGAAGACCATCCAGAACATCGCACGCTGAGAAAGGGTCATCGCCTCATAGGTGCCGAACGGCCCGGCCAGTGTTGCGACTACACCGATCACCATCCACATGAGCAGGCTGACCGGAGAACAAATCCGTGAAATGAAATTGCGCACTTGAACCCGATTGAACCAATACCGTCGTTTCAGGCACGCCTCTCATGTCGCGCCCGAACGGGGATGTAGCGCAGGCAGCCGGGTCTGCACAACCCCACGGTGATGCGACTTCACGTCTCTCCACCAATGGCCGGTTCACGTGAGCTCAGGCGGTCAGGCCCTCGGGCTCGGACAGCCCGTGCATCCGGCAACAGGCGGTCACGGTATTGGCCAGCAGACAGGCAATGGTCATCGGTCCGACACCGCCCGGAACCGGCGTAATGGCCCCGGCTACCTCGGCGCAGCTTTCGAAGTGGCAGTCGCCCACGAGCCGGGTCCTGACGCTGCCGTCGTCGTTCCGGCCCTTTTCCGGCGCGTCGACCCGGTTGATGCCGACATCGATCACCGTCGCGCCGGGCCTGATCCAGTCGCCCGTCACCATCTCGGGCCGGCCCACCGCCGCCACCACGATATCGGCACGCCGCGTGACCTCCTCGATCTCCTTCGTGCGGCTATGCGCGATCGTCACCGTGCAGCTGTCGCGCAACAAGAGCTGCGCCATCGGCTTGCCGACGATATTGCTGCGCCCGACCACCACCGCGTTCATCCCCGACAGGCTGCCATGGTGGTCACGCAACATCATCAGGCAACCCAGCGGCGTGCAGGGCACCATCGCCTTCTGCCCCGTCGCCAGCAGGCCGACATTCGAGATGTGAAACCCGTCCACGTCCTTTTCCGGCGCGATCGCGTTGATCACCAGATCCTCGTCGAGATGCGCCGGAAGCGGCAACTGCACGAGGATCCCATGCACCGCCGGATCGGCATTCAGTTGCACGATCAGGTCCAGCAACTCGCCTTCGCCGGTGCTCGCATCAAGCCGATGTTCATAGGAGTTCATCCCCGTCTCGACCGTCTGCTTGCCCTTCGAGCGCACATAGACCTGGCTGGCCGGGTCTTCCCCCACCAGGACCACCGCCAGCCCCGGGGTCACCCCGTGCACCTGCTTGAGATTCGCCACGTGGCCCGCCACCTTCTCGCGCACCACGCCCGCGAATGCCTTGCCGTCAATGATCTGCGCGCCCATGGCCCTGCCCTTTCATCTTGCCCCAAATACTCCCGCCGGAGGCCCGGCCAGGCCCGGCTCGATGCCGGGTCTGGCCGTTTTCCAGCCTCAGAACAAGCCCTCGATCTGCCCCATGTCATTGAGCCCGATCTCCAGCGCCGCGGGTTTGCGCGGCAGGCCCGGCATGGTCATGATCTCGCCGCAGATCACCACCACGAACCCGGCCCCAGCCGACAGGCGCACCTCGCGCACCGGCACGCTGTGCCCGGTGGGCGCGCCGCGCAGGTTGGGATCGGTCGAGAAACTGTACTGCGTCTTGGCCATGCAGACCGGCAGGTGGCCGAACCCCGCGTCCTCCCACTGTTTAAGCTGGTCGCGGATCTTCTTGTCGGCCAGAACCTCGTCGGCGCGATAGATCGCCGTGGCGATACGCTCGATCTTCTCGAAAAGGCCCATGTCGTCACGGTAAAGCGGTGCGAACTGGCTCACGCCGCTCTCGGCGATCTCGGCCACGCGGGTGGCCAGCTCCTCGGTGCCTTCCGACCCCTTGGCCCAATGCTGGCACAGGATCGCCTCCGCGCCTTGCGTGGCCACGTAATCCTTGACCGCCTGCACCTCGGCATCGGTGTCGGTGACGAAATGGTTGATCGCCACCACCACCGGCACGCCGAACTGCTTGAGATTGCCGATATGGCGCCCGAGGTTGGCACAGCCCTCGTTGACCGCGTCCACGTTTTCCTCTCCCAGGTCGGCCTTGGCCACGCCGCCATTCATCTTCATCGCCCGCACCGTGGCGACAAGCACCACGCAATCGGGCGCCAGCCCCGCCTTGCGGCACTTGATGTTCATGAATTTCTCGGCCCCTAGGTCCGCGCCGAACCCGGCTTCCGTCACCACGAAATCGGCCAGCTTGAGCGCCGTCCTGGTGGCAATGACCGAGTTGCAGCCATGCGCGATATTGGCGAACGGCCCGCCGTGCACGAAAGCGGGGTTGTTCTCCAGAGTCTGCACCAGGTTGGGCTGCATCGCATCCTTCAGGAGTACCGTCATCGCCCCGTCCGCCCCGATATCGCGGCAATAGATCGGCTCGCGCTCGCGGGTATAGGCGACGATGATATCGCCCAACCGCTTTTCCAAATCGTCGAGATCGCGCGCAAGGCACAGGATCGCCATGACCTCGCTGGCCACGGTGATGTCGAACCCGGTCTGGCGCGAGAACCCGTTCGGCACGCCGCCCAGCCCCACCACGACATCGCGCAGCGCCCGGTCGTTCATGTCCATCACCCGGCGCCAGACGATCCGGCGCTCGTCAATGCCAAGCTCGTTGCCCCAGTAGATATGGTTGTCGATCATCGCCGACAGAAGGTTATGCGCGCTGGTGATCGCGTGGAAATCGCCGGTGAAATGCAGGTTCATCTCTTCCATCGGCACGACCTGCGCATAACCGCCGCCCGCGGCGCCCCCCTTCATGCCAAAGCACGGCCCGAGGCTCGCCTCGCGGATACAGATCGCCGCCTTCCTGCCAATCCGGTTGAGCCCGTCGCCAAGGCCCACGGTGGTCGTGGTCTTGCCCTCGCCCGCGGGCGTCGGGTTGATCGCGGTCACGAGGATCAGCTTGCCATTCGCATTGCCCTCGACGCTGTTGATGAACTCCTGGCTGACCTTGGCCTTGTCATGCCCATAGGGCAGCAGGTGATCGGCATCTATGCCGAGCTTGGCACCGATCTCCTGGATCGGGCGCTTGCTGGCGTCGCGGGCGATCTCGATGTCGGATTTATGGCTCATGGGGCGCGGACCTCTCTGATGGCGCTTCGTATGCGTGTCTGGTTTCGCTCTTACGCGTCCAATCCCCGCAATGGCTGCGCGAATCCGACATAATCGCCCCCGCTTGCGTCGGTCTTGCCCGGGGGTCGTTTCCGATCGGAAAATACCCCCCTACCCGCGCCTTGCAACCTCCAGATGCTCCCACGTCCGCTGATCGGGCACGTGCAACCGCATCGCGTCGCCAAGCCGAAGCGCACCGGGCCGCTCGACCCATGCGGTGACACCGCGCCGCCCCTCGGCCGCCCGCTTGAACGCCCGTCCGAACCCGGGATGCACCGCCTCGATTTCCTTTGCAGGCAACTGGCAGGGCCGGTTCTCCATATCCACGACCAAGGTCGCCCCACCCGGCGCCTGCAAGCGTGACGACGGCGGCAGGTAGGTGAAATCCGGCAACCCGCGCAGCACCAGCGACGCCCCGAGGAGCCCCGGATCAAGCCGATCCAGCCCCATCTCGGCGGCAACCGCCTCTAGCTCCTCCTGCGACAAGACCGAAAGCTGGCGCACATTGGCGATCTCGGTGCCCCTGGGATGCTGATCCAGCACGCGCGAACACGACGCGCGCGTCACCCCGCCATGCGCCTCGCCCTTGATGCCACCCCAATCGAGCGCCACCGCCTCCAACGGCTCCGCCGCCAGCGCCGCGTCGCGATCCGCAACCCGACCCAGCCACATCACCTCACCGAAAAACTCCGTCGCCTTCAATGCCGGCATCGCGCGCCCTCCTTCGACCCGGCCATACCCTGCGACGCGCGCCGCGCCGGCACAACCGCGAACCTGTTTCTTCCTGGCCTGAAATTCACCGCCCGGTCATCACCGCTCGGTCAGTTTCAACTCGATCCGCCGGTTCTGCGCCCGCGCCTCGGGATTGTCGCCCGGGGCCACGGGCTGGAACTCGCCGAACCCGTTGGCCGACAACCGGAACGGCGGCACGCCCAGCTCATCGGCCATGTAACGCACCACCGAGAGCGCCCGCGCCTGGCTCAGCTCCCAGTTGTCCTCGAACTCCGCACCGGATATGACCGGCACGTTGTCGGTATGCCCGTCGACCTGGATCACCCAGTCGATCTCCTCCGGAATATCCACCGCCACCTCGGTCAGCAGACCGGCAACGCGCGCGATCTGGGCCTCCCCTTCCTCCGACAAATCCGCACTGCCGGGCGCGAACAGCACTTCGGAGGAGAACACGAACCGGTCGCCTTCGATCCGCACACCCTCTCGCCCTGCAAGGATTGCGCGCATCCGGCCGAAGAACTCGCTGCGGTATTGCTCCAGGTCCTGCTTCTCGGCCTCAAGCCGGGCCTTTTCCTCGGCCAGCCGCCGCGCCTCGGCCTCTTCCAGCTCGCGCCGCTTGCGCTCTTCCGCCGCCGCCCGCGCCAGTGCCGCGTTGAGATCGCGGCCAAGCGTCTGAACCTCGACATTCGCCGCCGCCTCACGCTCCTTGTAATCGTCCAGCAGCGCCTGAAGCGATCCCAGTTGCGAGCGCAGCGCCGCAACCTGCTGGTTCAAGAGCGCCTGCCGCCGCTCTGCCTCGGCCGCCTTTTCCTCTTCCCCGGCCAGTTCGCGCCGCGCCGCGGACAGAAGGGCCGCACGCTCCTCCACTTCGCTCATCGCCTCCTCGGCCTCCTGTTCCGCGGCCCGTTTCGCGGCCAGCGCCCGCGCGAGTTGCCGGCGAATATCCTCGCGGTCGCTCATCGCCTCCTCGGTCGACTCCTTTTCCGCCAGTGCAGCTGCCAGCCGCCGCCGCAGATCGCCGATTTCGCCCTGTGCCGCCTCGGCGTCCTGTTCCGCCTCGGCTGCCTGCTTGGCCAGCTGCGCCTCCGCCGCTTCGAGCCGCTCGGCCAGATCGGCGCGCGTGGCCTCGCTCTCTTCGCGCCCCTCGCGGGCCTCGGCCAGTGCTGCCTGCGCGGCGGCCAACCGCTCCTCGAAACTGCGCCGCTCCTCCGCCTGCCCCTCGCGGGCCTCAGCCAGCGCGGCCTCCGCTGCCGCCAGCCGCGCCTCGAGCCCCGCGCGCTCGGCGTCAAGCTCGGCCTCGAGCCCCTCGGCCGCGTCGCGGCTGCGCGCCAATGCCGACTCGAGCGTGGCAACCTGTGCCGCCAGCGACGCCGCGGCACCGCCACGATCATCCGCCTCGGCCTGCGCTTCGGCCAACGCCGCCTCGGCCTTGGCCAGCCGCTCGGCCCAGCTTTCCTCGCGCGCGGACAGTTGCGTTTCCAGCTGCGCGGCCTGCGCCTGTGTGTCCACCAGTGCCGCCTCGAGCGTGGCCAGCCGCGCCTCCAGCGTGCCCGCCCGGCCGCGTGCGCTCTCCGCCTCGGCCAGCGCCTCCGCCAGCGCCGCTTCGAGCGAGTCGATCCGGTCCGCCTGCTGCGCCGCCTCTTGCTGGGCGTCCGACAACGCCTGCTGGCGGTCCTCCCCGGCCAGCAATGCCGTTGCCAGCGCCATTTCGAGTTCGTCGATCCGAACCGCCCGCTGCGACGCTTCCTCTTCCACTTCCGAAAGCTCTGCCTGCGTCTGCTCACCCTCCAGAAGCGCCGCGGCGAGCCGCGCCTCGAGCGCCTCGCTCGTCTCCTCCGCCGCCGCGAGAAGTGTCAGCGTCTCTTCTGCGCGCCGACGCTGTTCTTCCAGCGCCAGGGTCATCGCGGTCAGTTCCGTGTCGGCATTCTCCAACCGCTCGCGCAACGCCTCTGCCGCTGCCGCCTCGGCCAGCCGCGCCTCCTCTTCCTCGCTCAACCGCTGTTCAAGCTCGTCCCTCTCGGCCACGAGCCCCGCTTGCGCGCTTTCCAGATCGGCCTTTTCGCTGCGCAGCGAATCAACCAATGCCTCGAGCGCCTCGCGCCGCGCCGCGGCAAGGCGCGCGGCCTCCTCTCCGGCGTCGATCTCCTCGCGCGCCTGCGCCAGTGCAAGGTTGAGCGCCTCGCGCTCGCTCACGAGCTCGGCCTCGCGATCCTCCAGCCCGGAAATCCTTTCCCGGTCCTCGGCCTGTTCCGCCAGAAGCCCCGCCACCTGTTCCTCGAATGTTGCGATCCGCCCCCGCGCGGTCTCAAGCTCTCCCTGCGCGGTCTCAAGCTCCGCCCCCAGAGCCGAACGCTCGGCCCTGAGCCGCTCGATCACCGTGGCCTGCCGCTCGGCCTCGGCCTCGGCGGTCTCGATCGTGTTGGACAATTCGCTTTCAAGCTCGGCCGCGCGGCGCTGTTCGACGCCCAGCGCCTGCGCCAGCGCCGTCACCTCGGCCGACAGCGTATCGAGTTCGGTTTCCTGCCCGCTGATCGTCTCGCGCAGCACGAACTGCACCAGCATGAAGATGGTCAGCACGAACATCAAAACCAGCAAGAGGCCGGTCATCGCATCGACGAAGCCAGGCCAGATCGAGGCCTGGAACCGCTGCCCTGTGCGCCGCGACAGCGCCATGGCCTACTCCTCTCCCTCCCGGTCGCGCTTCTGCTCGGGCGCCAGCTTCAACGTGCGCACCGGTCGCGTTCCCCGCCGCTCCAGGACCCGCACAAGCGCGTTGATGTCGTTGCGCAGCTCGGTCATGGTCTCGTGGCGCCCGGCGCTGATCTCTTCGAGAATGCGCAGCATCTGCACGTCGATCGACCTGAGCCGCATCCGGCTCTCCGCGTCGATCCCGCCTGCCTCCTGTTGCGGGCGGTTCTGCATTTCGTAAAGTATCGCCTCCTGCCCCTCGGCCACGCGCATCAACGCCGTATGCACCGGGTTCTGGTCGCTCATCCGATAGGTCATCCGCTCGATCGCATCGGCCAGCGTGCCCAGCTTCTCGTCCACCATCGCCCGGCTCATGTCGGACTGGGCGAACATCTGCTGCATCTCTTCCATCTGCTCGGCCATGTGATCCACGAGCCCGGCCAGAACCGCCTGTTCACCGCCATCCCCGTCCTGGTCGCCACTGGCAAACCCCAGCCGGGTGATCGACGACAACCATTCCTCCAACTCGCGGTAGAACCGGTTCTGCCCATGCCCGGCGAACAGCTCCAGCAGGCCCACGATCAACGAGCCTGCCAACCCCAGAAGCGACGAGGCAAAGGCCACCCCCATGCCCCCCAGCTGGGTCTCGAGCCCGCCCATCAACCGGTTGAACACCTCGACGCCCTGCTCGCCCTCCTCCGGGGCAAGGCTGCGAATGGTGTCCACCACCGCCGGCACGGTCGTGGCCAGACCATAGAACGTTCCCAGAAGGCCAAGGAAAATCAGCATGTTGACGATATAGCGCGTGATCTCGCGCTCTTCGTCGATGCGCTGCGCCACCGAATCGAGGATCGACCGGGCCGAGGACGAACTGATCTGCATCCGCTGGCCCCGCCCCCGCAAAAGCGTCGCCAGCGGCGCCAGAAGCTGCGGGGCGCGCACCCCGTCGACCTCGGCCTGCCCGCTGGCAAAGGACTCGATCCAGCGCACCGACCGCGACATCTGGAACACCTGCCAGAAACAGGCCAGCACACCGATGACGAATACGAAGAAGATGAACCCGTTGAGATAGGGGTTGGCGGTAAAGACCGGCATCACCCTTGGCAGGGCGAAAAAGATCCCCACCCCGGCCAAGCCCAGCACGACCAGCATCATCACGATCTGGCGCACAGGGTGGGAAAACTGCGGCTCGGCCTCGCGGTCCGGCTGGTCCATCTGGACGGTTCCTGACACGTTGTTTCGTTGAGCGCCAATGATAGGGGTTCACCACGCCCAAGCCAAGGAATATTGATGTTTCAGTGCGGCTTGTCTGCCGTTCCTCACGGCACCTGGTGATAATTGCGAACCCGCCGCGCCAGCCATTGAAGATCGGGGTCGTGAATGCCCATCTCGTCGAGATGCATCACCGTGTTGACCAGGTATTCATCGTTGGGTCCCATGCCCCCCTCGGCCCCCGCGATGATCCGCGCCTGCTCCTCCAGATCGAGCCCGCCGCAATACTGCCCATGCGCGGCATCGACCACGTAGCACAGTGCCTCGACCTCGCCGCCATCCTCCAGCATGACCGGCAGGCGCCGCTCCAGATAGGCCGCGGACACCAGTTCGCGTTCGCGCAGGTAATCCAGCGTCGCGTCCTCGTGCCCCGGCTCCACCCGCAGCGCGATCCCGTCGCACCACGCCCTTTCGGTCGCATCGAGCGCCAGCACGAGCCCCGGACGTTCAGGCGTTCCGCGATGATGGATCGAGCGCATGCAGAACGTGCGCGCATAGCCCGTCAGCCGCGCCTGTCGCCGCTCGGCCAGCGGGAAACCCGGCTTCCACATCAATGATCCGTATCCGAACACCCACATGCTCTGGCCCTTTCTTCTGCGGGGCAGTAAACAGCACGTCGCGGCTCGGACAACAAGGGGGCGACGCGTGAAACGTCTGTTGATATTCATCATCGTCGCCGGGCTGGGCTGGTCGGGCTATTGGTATGCCGCCATGACCGGCACCCGCAGCGGCTTCGAGACATGGTTCGAGGCACGCCGCGCCGAGGGCTGGCAGGCCGATTACACCGATCTCGCGATCCGCGGCTTTCCCAACCGGGTCGATGCCACCTTCGAGAACCCTGCGCTGGCCGATCCCGACAGCGGGCTCGCGTGGTCGGCCCCGTTCTTCCAGATCTTCGCGCTCACCTACCGGCCCAACCATGTCATCGCCGCCTGGCCCGAGACCCAGCGCCTCTCGACCCCGCTGGCCCATTACGACATCACCAGCAAGGACATGCGCGCCAGCCTGGTGACCGAGGCCGCGCCTTCTCTGCCACTGGAACGGATGAACCTTGTCGCCGGTGCCATGGCGATCACCACAAACACGGGTGCGGTCTCCACGCTCGACGGAGTGCAGGCCGCAGTGAACCGGCTGCCCGGCGCCACCTCGGCCTATCGCTTCGCAATCAACGCCGACGGCCTCACCCCCGACCTCCCCGACCGGGTCAATCTGCAAGCCGTGCCACGACGCCTCGACGCGCTGCGCGCCGATATCGAAGTGGAGTTCGATGCAGCCTGGGATCTCTCGGCGCTGTCCGAGGCCCGCCCCCAGCCCCGGCGCGTCCGGCTCAGGCTGGCCGAGGCGCGCTGGGGCCAGCTTGAACTCAAGCTCGCCGGAACGCTCGATGTGGACCGTGGCGGACGGCCTTTCGGCCAACTCACCGTCAAGGCACAGAACTGGCGCGACATCCTCATGCTCGCCCGCGACATGGGCTGGATCGGATCGGGCTGGAGCGAACGCCTCGAACAAGGGCTGTCCCTCGCGGCACAGCTTTCCGGCAATCCCGAAACCCTCGACATCCCGCTCGACTTCGCCAATGGCCGCGTCTCGCTCGGCCCGGTCCCGCTCGGCCCCGCCCCGGTGCTGCGTCTCAGGTAAGGATTGGCGCCGCGCTGGCGCGCGTCGCTCAGTGGCGGGGGCCTCGCTGCGCTCGGCCCCCGCCACATAGTTCACCTGGGTTCATTCACACTCGCCGCTGCGCCATTGGCAAGCCCGGGCCAATGAGTATTTTTGCCAAGAAAGAACACATGCACGCCCATGCTCTTTCTTGGTAAAAAATACTCGAATTTCCAACCGGGACAATTTTCCCGGGGCGTGTCGCCGAGCGGTGCATTGATCAATTTTTCCTTGACCGATGCCGCGGCGCGGCGGTGCATGCCCGGCAGCCGGGGCGCAGCCGAAGATCACCCCCCTTGTTCGCGACACATGGTGACGCGTTAACTACGGGGCGCGGTGCGACAACATGCCATTAACGGCAGTATGTCCCCGAGCGATAGCGCGCCGTGTCGAAATGGAAATGATCGCGGTGATAGCGGTCGGCCTCGGGGCCGAGGACGGTCCCAAAGGGGCCACAGGCGCGCGCATGCATCTGCTTGAGCGCACGTCCGCGCCAGCCCTGGCTCCAGTGGTTCAAAACATTGATTTCGCGCCCGTTTTTCAACTTCACGCCCGCCACGTCAATGGCCCGCCCCTTGCCATGTTCCGAGATTTTCGTCCCGGTCTTGCCGTTGCGCGTCCGGCAGGCATAATGCGCCGCGACCCGAATTTCCGCTGCACCGCCGCCACGCTTGCCGATGGCGGGTTTCATCCCCGATTCCACCCATGTCTTCAAGGCCTTGGCCGTGGTGCAATCGACCACCGCCCGCTGGCTCAGCGTGACACCGGCCACCGAACGCAACCTTACCGCATCCTTAACCCCGCATCCGCCAATCTTGCCCGGCACACGCCCCACCGTCTCGCCCTGAATTGCCGGATCGCCACACACCATGCCACGTCGAATCGCCCGCTGACGCTTGGACGCGAAAAGCCGCACCCCCTCGCCACGCGGCTTCGGACGCAACACGCGCCCAAGGCCCCGCTGCCTCTGCGGTTCGGCCCTGGCCGCCGGTATATCGCCCTCGACACGCGCCACCGGGCGCTGTGATGATTCGGGCGCATTGGCACATGCGCCTAAAGGCGAAACGATAGAAACAAGTATTATCAATAGCTTGCTGTTCATCTTGGCTTCACCCTGCCGAAATCGGGTGCATCCGTGTCCTGCCCTGCCTCGATGATCCCGCGCCGGATCGAGCGGGTGTGGCTGAAATAGTCGAACAATTGCTCTCCGTCGCCCGTGCGGATCGCACGTTGCAATGCGAACAATTCCTCGGTGAAGCGCCCGAGGATTTCCAGCGTCGCTTCCTTGTTGTTGAGAAACACGTCGCGCCACATGGTCGGGTCCGACGCCGCGATCCGGGTGAAATCGCGAAACCCCGCGGCCGAGAACTTGATCACCTCCTGCTCGCTCACCCGTCGGAAATCGTCGGCCACACCGACCATCGTATAGGCGATAAGGTGGGGAATATGGCTCACGATGGCGCAAAGCAGGTCGTGATGTTCGACCTCCATCACCTCGGTATTGGCTCCCAGCATCCGCCACAACGCCGCCACCCGCTCGACCGCCTGCGCGTCGGTTCCCTCGCCCGGCACGATCAGGCACCAGCGGTTGTCGAAGAGTTCGGCAAAGCCCGAGCGCGGTCCCGAATGTTCGGTCCCCGCCATCGGGTGCGTCGGAACAAAATGAACGTTTTCAGGAAGATGCGGCGCCACCGCTTCGACCACCGCGGCCTTGACCGAGCCCACGTCAGACACCGTGGTCCCGGGTTTCAAGACCGGTGCAATCTCGCGCGCAACCGCGCCCATCACCCCCACAGGCACGCACAGCACGACCAGATCGGCATCGCGCGCGGCCTCGGCGGCACTGTCGCACACCCGGTCGACAAGGCCGATCTCGCGCGCGATCTTTCGCGTCTCGGCGCTTCGGGCATGGCCGGTGATCTCGCCCTCGTAACCGGCCCGGCGCAACGCAAGGCTCATCGACCCGGCGATCAGGCCCAGCCCGATCAGGGCAATACGCGCGTAGGGCTCGGCCATCATTGCCCCTCCCGCCAGCGTTGCAGCACGGCGATCACGCGGCCTGTCTGCGCCGCATCGCCCACGGTGATGCGCAACCCCTCTGGAATACCGTATCCTGTCACCCGCCGCACGATGATCCCGTCCCGTTGCAACGCCGCATCCGCCGCTCCCGCCTGGCCTTCGTCGGCAAAACGGGCAAGCACGAAATTGGCGTGGCTATCATCGCAGGCAATGTCCATCTCCCGCAACGCCCCGGTCAATCTCACCCGCTGTTCGGCGTTGAGCGCGGCACAGCGCGCAACCCAGTCGCGATCACGAACCGCCGCCTCGGCCGCGGCCAGTTGCAGCACCGAAAGGTTGAACGGCTGGCGGATGCGGGTCATCACGTCGATCATCGCACGCGGGCCGAAGCCCCAGCCGACACGCAGCCCGCCCAGCCCGTAAATCTTGGAAAATGTGCGTGTCATCAACACGTTGGGCAGACGTTCCGCAAGTGCTGCACCGCCATCATAGCCTTCGGCATACTCGGTATAGGCCCCGTCGATCACGAGGATCACATGGCCCGGCAGCGCCTCGGCCAGCCGTTCGATCTCCCCTTGCGGCAGCATCGTGCCGGTCGGATTTCCCGGGTTGGCGATCAGCACCAGCCGCGTCCGCCCGGTCACCGCCGCCAGGATCGCGTCCACGTCCACCACGCGCTCCACCTCCGCCACGCAGACCGGTGTCGCCCCGGCCATATGCGCCAGGATCGGGTACATCGAGAACCCGTGCTCGGTGTGGATGATCTCGTCTCCCGGGCCGCTGAAGGTCTGCGTCACGAATTGCAGCACCTCGTCCGACCCGACCCCGCAGATGATACGCTCGGGATCGAGCCCATGGACCGCGCCGATCGCCGCGCGCAGGTCCGCATGATCGGTCGGCGGGTAAAGATGCACATCCGCCGACGCACTGGCCAGCGCCTCGCGCGCCACCGGCGGCGATCCGAGCGGGTTCTCGTTCGACGACAGCTTGAGAACCTCGTCATGTCCGGCCAGGCGCGACTTGCCACCGACATAAAGGTCGATCTCCATGATACCCGGTTGGGGTTCGATCTTGTGCATCGCGGTCTCCTCGGGGTGTTGATAACGGTCCGACGCGATCCGATCCAGACGGAAAGGCGCCGCGCCGGCATGGACCGGGCATAAAAAAGGGCCGCGTCGGCATCCCGTCGCGACCCTTCCGATCCTGTTGCGAAGCGGCTTAGTTCTTCGCGTAGAATTCGACGACGAGGTTCGGTTCCATCATCACCGGATAGGGCACATCACCCAGCGACGGCGTGCGCACGAAGGTCGCGGTCAGCTTGGAATGGTCCGCGTCGATGTAATCGGGAACGTCACGTTCTGGCAATTGGGTCGCCTCAAGGATGACGGCCATCTGCTTGGACTTGTCACGCACCTCGATCACGTCGCCCTCGGACACGCGGTAGGAGGGGATGTTGACCCGCTTGCCATTGACCAGAACATGGCCGTGGTTCACGAACTGGCGGGCGGCAAAGACGGTCGGCACGAACTTGGCGCGATACACGACCGCGTCGAGACGGCGCTCCAGCAGGCCGATCAGGTGCTCACCGGTGTCGCCCTTGACCCGCTCGGCCTCGGCATAGATGCGGCGGAACTGCTTTTCGGTCAGGTCGCCATAGTAGCCCTTGAGTTTCTGCTTGGCGCGCAGCTGGATTCCGAAATCGCTGAGCTTGCCCTTGCGGCGCTGGCCATGCTGTCCGGGGCCGTATTCGCGGCGGTTGACGGGGGATTTCGGGCGGCCCCAGATGTTTTCGCCCATCCGGCGGTCGATCTTGTACTTGGCAGTCGTGCGTTTGGTCACGGCTGGTCTCCTTCTGATGCGTGGCCCCACGGGCCACTATGAAGGGCGTTGTCCTCTGGTCTTACCCGGTTGCCCGGCGCCCGACAGGCGTCCCCTTGCGGGGGCCACCAACACCAATGAAGCCGCGCTTATAGATCAGCGCAGGCGCGTGTCAACCGGAAAGGCAACCCCAAGCGTACGGATCAGGCCGCCTCGTGCATGAGGATCGCCGCTTCGGATTCGGACAGGTTGCGCCTTGCGTAGTCGCCATAGGAATGCGGGCTGTATTCAAAACCCGGGAACATACCCAGCAACCGCTCGCGATCCTGCGCCCCCAGGGTCGAGATGGCAGTGTTGGCCGGATGAAAGCTCTCGGTTTCCACGCCATTGGCCCAAACCACCTGATGCGCGGGCAACAAGAGATGCACATATGTGACCTCGCGCAACTGGTTGTCCCTGACGATATCGCGCCCGTTGATCATGTCCTTGGCGCGCACCAGCACCTCGTCGGTGTTGAAGAGCGCCCGCGCCACGTCACCCTTGACCACCATGCGGTGCTCGGGGCTCACGACCACCTCCTCGTCAGGACGCCCGACTCCCAGCGCGCCGGCCCGGATGCGCACCGGCCTGAGCCGAGGCATCGCGAACAATCGCGCACCGGTCATCCGGCGCGACCCTATCCAAAGGATGTCCTGCGCCCCGTTGTCCTTGGTCTGCACCCGGTCACCCTCGCGCAGGTCTTCCACACGCCTCGGCCCGTCAGGGGTTTCGATCCGTGTGCCGGGGGTGAAGCAGATCACGCCCCCCGCATCCGGCCCCGCCGGATCATGCACCGGCCCCTCATGGCTTTGATGAACCACCCACAATTCCCGGCCACGCGGCGGCATTTCGTTGAAAAACATCAAGAGCGGCGGCTGCCCCGGCGCCACATCGATCAGGGTAACGGTATAACTGCGTGCGCCATCCGTCACGACGAAATTGTTGTCCATCAGCGGCCCGTCCAATGCGACATCGTCCAGTCGCACCTTGTCGTTCACCGCCACGCCCACAAGCCGCTGCACCATTCGCGCCGCACGCTTGCGGATATTCACTTCCCCGTCCGCCTGTTCCAGCCGCAAAAGCTCACCCGGGCCATCCACGCGCACCGTTTCTCCGCGCCAGAGCCAAGTCGCACCGACACCCAGCGCATGAACCGGCGCCGCGCCCAATCCGTCCACTTCCGTCTGCGACCAGGAGATGACGAACGTGCCACGAAAGCCCGTTCCCATGCCTGATAACCTGCCTTGTCTTTTTTATTGCCCCGACGGTAGCAGAGGCGATTCGCACGGCCAACCCATCACGCCGGATTTTGCCGCGAAACTGTTGCTAAAAATCCTGATGTTTCACATAAGCAACGGTCGGTAAGGACCAGATTTGCCGTCAAAATCTGAACTTCAACATGGCCGAACCCAAAAGCTGCGGCTCGCTTTGACCCACGACTTCCTCGCTCAGCCATGTCAGCCCGTAGAACCCGCTCGCACCCCCGCGCGCGCCCTGCCAGTGAAACCCAGCGCGCAGGCGTGTGCGTTCGCGTTCGGGGCGAAAGCCGGGTTCCGGCAGAAACAGGCTCTTTTCGACCCGCGCAATGTCGCCCCCCAAGACAACGCTCACCCCGCCCGTGCTGCCCCCGGTCACGCGATACCGGTGCCCGGAAACGTGATCGCGTGCCAGCAACTCGCCCGCACCTCCGATCCGCCCCAGGTTCAGATCCGCGCCCGCGCGCAAGAGGGTCTCCACGCCCCAACGCGCCTCCACAAAGGGGCGCAGTTCGGCGGCGGGTGCCAGTTGAAACGAACGCCCTGCCTCTACGACCAGGCGGGGATGCAGCCCGTTACCGATCTGGCCCGCACGCACCGCCGCCGAGGGCCCGTTGATTCCGAGCGCATCATGAATGGACGTCTGAACATCGTCGAGCTGCGTCTGCGGCCCGGTCATGACCAGATCGACTCCCGCCGCGACGTCCGTGCTGCCACGCCGGAAATGGCTATGAACCCCCAGTGCCAGCGCACCGGCAAAAGGCCGGTCGATCCGGCCGGGCGGGCTGTTGAGGTATTCCGGCGTAATGATCTCAAGCCCCATTCTGAGCTCGATCACATCACCAAGGCGCTCTGGAAGCCGCCCCCGCCATTCGGGCCCCCAGACAAGGCTCGCGACATGCGAGGCGCTGCGCCAGCGGTCACGCCCATCTACCAGCACGTCATTGGACGTCAGGTGGCCAAAACCAAGCCGCACCCGCTCACCGGCCTGCGCCGATGCGCCACCAGACAGCAAGACCGCCACGACCAGAAAGACAACACCGATGCGCGAACCGGACAAGCCCCGCATCAGATCCGCATCCGCGGCACGTCGTGGGGATCAAGCCTGAGCTCGATCAGCAATGGCCCATCCCGGCTCTCGATCGCCTCGATCGCGGCGTCCAGCTCCTCGGCCGATTGCACGTAAACCCCCTGTCCGCCCAACGCGGTCGCCACCTCGGCAAAACACGGCCAGTCAAATTGCGAAAGCCCAGGGTCCATACGCTTGTCGAGAAACTGGATATGTTCGGCCCCATAGGCCGAGTCGTTGCACAGGATCACGATGAGATCCTGCTTCAATCGCACGGCGGTGTTGAACTCGTTGACCCCACCCATCATGAAACCACCATCCCCGGTGAACAGCACAACCGGACGGTCAGGGGCGGCGATGCTGGCCCCGATCGCCTCCTGGAGTCCGATCCCGATCGAGCCGAAATTCGTGGTGGCAATGAAGCTCTTCGGATCGGGCGCCGAGATACGGCACCAGACCTCGGTCATGAAGCGCCCGCCATCGGTGGTCAGGACGCGATCCTTTGGCAAAGCCTCTTCCAGGCGGTCCAGCGCATACACGTAATTGACATAGCCCGGCTTGGCCTTCTCGGCCTGTCCCGGCGGGTGCGCGGTCAGCGTTTCGCGATCCAACTCCTCGGTGAAGCCGCTGGGCGCAATCTCGGCCTCGTCCAGCCAGTAAATGATGTTTTCGGCGGTCAGCCGCGCATCTGCCGCCAGCGCCGCGTCGGGGTGGTAGTTGAAGCTGATCTGGGCCGGGTCCTCGTTGATCTGGATCACCCGCTTGCCCTTCATCAGCTTGCCCTGATCGGTGGTAAAGGCATGCAGGCTGGCGCCAAAGGCGACGACGCAATCGGCCTTGTCGATCACCTCATAGGCGGCCGGGGTGCTGAGCGTGCCGAAGATATCCATGTTATAGGGGTGATCATTGAACAACCCCTTGGCCTTTAATGTCGTGGCCAGCGGCGCCTGCAACCTGTCGGCCAGCCGGATCAGGCTGTCACGGGCACCCGTGGCCCCCGCCCCGGCAAGGATAACCGGCCGACGTGCCGAGGCGATCATGCCAATCGCCTGATCCACCCCGTCACCCTCGGGCACGTAGGCGGGCGTCTCGAACACCTGGAACACCTTCTTTTCATGCACGGTTTCCAACCACATGAAATCGGCCGGCATGTTGAGAACGATGGGCCGTTTCTCGATCTTCGCGCGGTAAAAGGCATGAGCGATGTCATATGATGCCGTCTCGGGCGCACGCATCTGCTCGAACCCGGCCCCCGTCACCTTGACCAGTTCGCGCTGATCGATGCTTTGCAGGTGCTGCGGGTTCATCACCGGCGTATCCCCGGCCAGCAGAATCATGGGCACATGCCCGCGCGCGCCCTCCGCAAGGGCAGTCGTGCAATTGGTCAATGCAGGGCCATGCGTTACCGTCGCCACCCCCACGCGCCCCGCGACATGCGAATAGGCCAGCGCCATCAGAACCGAACTGCCCTCATAGGCAACCGGCACGAAGGTGCCACCACAATGGCGCACGAAATGATCGACCATGAAGAGATTGGCATCCCCCATCAGGCCGAACATGGTATCCACGCCCTGGTCCAGCACCGAACGCGCGATCGACTGATAGGTATAGTCCTTGCTCTCCGACATATTTCCGTGGTCCCTTCCCGTTCGCAACTGTCATGGCACGATCCGGCACGGGGCAAGCGCCCGACATGCCGTGGCTGGTCGGCATTAGACCACGTCGGACCGCCGCCGCCAAGCCGCGCGGTCCTTCCCAATCGCGCCTACATCGCCCGGGTCACGCCGCCATCCACGCGCAGGCTCTGCCCCGTGATATAGCTGCTGTCGTCGGTCAGCAGGAACGCCGCCGCCTTGGCCTGCTCCTCGGCCCGCGCCAATCTGCCCAGCGCCGACATATCGGCATATTTCTGCGGCAGGTCGCGGCTGTCGGTAAAGCCCGGCAAGAGGCAATTCATTCGGATATTCACAGGCCCGTAACGATCCGAGTAAAGCTTGGCAAAGCTCGACACGCCCACGCGGTACACGCTCGAGGTCGGAAAGATCAGCGACGGCTCGAAGGCCGAAAAGGTAGTGATGTTCACGATCGACCCGCCGCCCTGTGCCTCCATCACCGGGGTGAGCAACTTGGCCATCCGGATCACCGGCTTGAGGACCATCTCATGCGCCCGGTCCCAGTCCTCCTCGGCAATCTCCAGCAGATCGCCCTTGGGCGGCCCGCCCACATGGATCAAACAGGCATCGATCCGGCCATGGCTCTGCATCGCGAGATCGAAGATTGCCTGCGTATCCTCGGCATTTTCGGCGCTGCCGCGATGTGCAACACCGCCGAGTTCCTCGGCCAACCTCTCGCAGCTTTCCGATGGCGACATCAGCGCAAGGCGATAGCCCCGGCTATGCATCTCGCGCGCGGTCGCGGCCCCCATGCCGCGGCCACCGCCGATGATCAGGCAGGTTTTCTCGCTCACGTCTCGTTCCTCCTGTTGCCCTGTTCGTCCACATCTATGCCGAAACACTTCGGCACCACCATCAAAGCCAACAGGCTCGGACCCGAAACCACCCGAACCGTGGCGCTATGGCCCTTGTCAATGTCCCATTGCTGGAGCACCTCTCTGGGCGTCGGGATCGTAGCTCAGTTTGGAGAGCACGTCTTTCGCAATGACGAGGCCAGGGGGTCGATCCCTCCTGCCTCCACCACCATCTTCCGTCACGCCACATCCGGCCTTCGGGTCACTCCGCTTCCGTCACCGTCAACCCCAGCGACCGCCAGGATTGCATGCCACCGCGATAGTAATGGATTTTCTCGGCCGGAAACCCTGCCTCGATCATCCGCCGTGCGGCGGTGGGTGACTGGCCACACCAGGGGCCGTTGCAATAGAGCGCGACCGATTTCACATCCGGGCCATCACAGATGAACCCGTCGAAATCCGGCTCGCAACCCAGTTCATGCAGGCGGTCGGCGGCTTCGGTATAGGGCACGTTCACCGCACCGGGGATCGCGCCACCGCGAAAATCGGGCGGCACCCGGCCGTCGATCACCACCACCTCGGGATCGTTCAGAAACTCCAGCATTTCCAGTTCGCCAATCGGCGTCACACCGGGTGCGGGCACCATCGGCTGGATACAGAAATCCGGGCAGGGCCGCGACGTCATGGAAAAATCGCCCGTCAGCCGGTTGTCATTATCCTGAATCCGGCTGATCTCTACCGGACCCTCGGGTGTCTCGACTGTGACCGACATCATGCCTGGCGCGATATTCACAGGTTCCTGCGCCGCAACGGGTGTCGCCAACAGCGCCACGATCATGGCAAGTTTCTTCATCCGACTACCTCTCCCTTAACCTAACTTCTGAACTTGAACCAAGCTCACGTTCGCACCCTGACGATGCGGGGCCAGATCCCCCTGTCCGAGGTCAGCGCAGCACATGCACCGAGCATTGCGCGTGCCGCACCACCCGCGCCGCGGTCGACCCCAACAAGTAGTCCGAAAACTCGGGTCTATGCGAGGCCATGACGATACAGTCTATGCCCTTCTCATCGGCATAATCGAGGATCGTGCGTGCCGAATGACCTGCGACCACCACGGGCGTCACGTCTGCAGCGCTTTCCAACTCGGCCTTGAGCCCCGTCTCGACTTCTTCCTGCATCTTCTGCATTTGCCCCTCGGGCATCTGAGACTGGACATAGCCCGGCATCTGCTCGACGACGGTCAGTGCGGTGATCTTTGCACCGTCCGCCGCCAATGCGCGCGCCACGTTCAGCGCCGCCTCGGTACTGGGGTCATGATCGGCCGCAATTGGCACCAGAATATTCTTGTACATCTCTTCATCTCCTTTTTGGTATCTCGCATTATTTGGCCAATGATCAACGCAGCACATGCACCGAACAGCCCGCGTGGCGCACCACCTGCGCTGCGGTCGAACCCAGAAAATAATCCTGCAACCCGGGGCGGTGGGACGCAAGAATGATGCAATCGACCCCGTTTTTGCCGGCCCAGTCAAGGATCGAACGGCCCGAGTGGCCCTCGATGACGACCGCCCGGGCATTCTCGATACCCTCGGCCATCTGCTCAAGCTCGGCCTGAACCGCGCGGCTCGCTTCGTCGACATATTCCTGAGACATATACGAGACCGCATAACTCGGGATATGCTCGACCACGTGCAAGAGCGCGATCTGCGCGCCTTCTCCCGCCAGTACCCGGGCGACGTCTATGGACTTGTCGACATCCCGCTCCGCCTCGAACGATACCGGAACCAGAATATTTGTATACATGTCAGCCCTCCCTCGCTGGCCCTGCATCATCCTGCGCCATCCCAGGACACGGCACATTGATTCAAATCATGAACCTCGCCGTGCCGGGTCATCGGATTCAATCAAAACACTCCACGACGTCATACATCACAGGTTCGAAGGTCTTGCACAATTCGTTGATCTTGCGATTGCGTTCGCGCATCTCTTCGGTGCGCAGCATCGCCAGGAAGTCCTCGCGCCGCTCCCACTGCGAGTAGTTTGCGATCCGCGTCTGCGCATCGTTGATATGCAGCCCCGCAGCGATGAAGCCGGGCTGTTTCGAAATGAACGCGGCATAGGCATCCTTGAGCGCATCCATCAGATCCTGCGCCGTGCCAGGGGTCATCTCGAAGGTGGTGATGACGGTTTGGTAACTGTTGTCCTTGGCGATCTTGGGCATGTTTGTCTCCCTCTGGCTTGCCACTTCATGGCCTCGCTCCGGATACTCGCGACGAGCCTAGCAGCCCGCAGGCGAAAAACGAAAGCCGAATCTGGTTAACCCTCTGTTTACCAAGGTTACCCGATAGTGACCTTCGAATCCGGAGGCAGCCCATGATCCGCGCCCTCGCCTGTCTGCTTGTTGCCTTTCTCGCCGCAACGCCTGCCCTTGCCGGGGCATGGCCCCGCGCCAAGGGCGAGGTATTCCTGGCGGCGGCAACCCGTGTCGCAGCCACCCGTTTCGAAGGCCCCTACTCGGTCTATTCCACGGCATATCTCGAATATGGCCTCAACGATCGCCTCACCCTCGGCCTCGACATCGGGCATGGCATATCGGGCGCGACCAAAACGATCGCCTTCTTGCAGCATCCACTGCCCATCGGGTCCGACAGGCACCGCTTCGCCACGCAGATCGGGCTCGGGCAGGTCTCTGGCAAAGCCACGCTGCGCCCCGGGGTCTCCTATGGCCTGGGCTTTGTCCATCCGCGAGGAACAGGCTGGTTCGCCATCGACAGCGTCGCCGAGATCCGGCTCGCCTCGGGGCGCACCGACTACAAGTCCGACATAACGCTTGGCCTGTCCCACGGTGATCGCATGAAAAGCATCTTTCAGGTTCAGACCGGGCTGTCGCATGGCGATCCGTCCTTCATTCGGCTTGCTCCTTCGGTGGCGATCCGGACCGGCGCGCGCAGCCACCTCGAACTTGGCATGACCCGCGGGCTCGTGGGAGATGTCCAGACCGGGTTCAAGATCGGGTTCTGGCGGGCATTCTGACTGTTTCCGAACGCGCGACCAGAATTGCGAAAGGGGCGCCCGCACGGACGCCCCACATGACCCCATGAAACCGTGCTCAGAGCACTTCGTCCATCCTGAGCCTGAGCGTTACCTCGCCACGTACCGCCTGATCGAAAACCAGCTCAACCCGGTCATTGTCCGGCCCGCGCTTTAGGTTGGCATAGGGCTGTTCATGCCGCGCGACATTGGCACTGTTGCGCAGCGCCCCGATCGGCTGAACCGATTCAAGCGTGCGCGTATAGCCGCCGAACGGCAGAGACGGCGCTCCCTCGATCACCCAGGTCCGCGCCTCGGTCGACTGGACATGCTTGATTACCCGCGGGTTTTCCGTGGCAATATCAATCAGGTTGTACATGTTCGCATTGAAGGTGATGTTCTTCATGCGGTCATAGTCGAAATCGGCAAAGCTGGTATCCACCCGCTCGACCCGCTCGATAGTGCCACCTATGGTGCGGAAATGATTGCCGCTCACCGTCATCCCGTTGATGAAATGCCCCTCGCCGCGCGGCTTGGCCACGATGAAGCTGAACCACGGCGCGACATGGCTGCACAGGAAATAATTGTCGGAAATCGTGAGCGCGCTGAACGACAGTTCCGACGAGAATTCCGGCTCGTTGTCATATTCGTTGGTCCACTCGATGAAGCAATTGTCGATGTAGTTGCCATCAAGCACCGAGCGCGTATTGGTTCCGGCAAAGACGATTCCCGCCGTCCGGATGCCGTTCGACGCGCCGTCGCCCTGAAAGAAATGATTGCCACTCACGATGGTCCCGCTCCCGCCCAGGATCGCGAAATGGCGAAACTTCGATGCCCGGTTGTTGCGCAGCTTCACATCGTTGCCATTGGTGTTGAGCACGATCGACACCCGGTCCTGGCTGAGCGTCCCGCCCTCGTCCGAGATGAACTGGCAGCGGTCGATCAACATCCCCTGGCACCCCTCGCCATGGCTCGAGATGCACCGGTCCCTGGGCCGCGTCACAAAGCAATCGCGCAGCTGAAAGATCAGTCCCGTCGGCGCAAGCAGGATGCCGCTCGCCACGCCCGAACATTGAAACTCCACATCCGAGATAGAGAATTTCGACAGGTGCTCGAAACCGCTGAAATCGAGGATGTACTTGAACCGCCGGAAGGTGAAATTCTGTGTCCCCTCCGCATCATAGAGCTCTTGGCTCAACGTGATCTCCTGGGTCGCCACGTTCTTGGCACGTACATAGACCTCGCGCCCGACGCCATTGCCTTCGACAAGCGATCCAACCGGGATATTCGCCACGTTGACCACCCCGGTCAATGTCGTGCCATTGCTGGCTGAATAGGTCGCCTGACTGGTCACCACATCGGTATCCCAGGCCGAGCCGGCCGCAGCGTCAAACTGTCCATTGCGAATGTGGCGGCGCTGGGCATAGGAATCGCGGTTGGCCACCGCCGCCTGCATGTCGATGGGCTCGGTCACGGTGACCCGCCGCCCGCCCATGTCGAGCCCCTCGTGATCGGAATTGTTCAGCAACGCCTGGAATGCCTTCTTGAAAGCCAACTCCTCGTTACCGAAAGCGTCGATGTAACTCGGCAGATCGAAATCCTTGGTCAACGACAGGATCGCCGCATCGGGCATGTCCACCGTGCCTTCGAACTGGACCCGGCTTTCAAAGGTCATGCTGTCACCGAGGAAATACGCGCCCTTGGAAACCAGCACCCGGCGCCCGTTCGCCGCCGCGTCCGCTGCCTCGAAAGCGGGCAGATCGTCGGTCTCCCCGTCACCCAGCGCCCCGTAATCGCGCACATCGACCCAGGGCATCATCTCGCGCAGGAAAACCCGGGTGACATCTTCGATCACGATATCGTCGATCCGCACCACACCGCCATTCGACCCGGTCAGATCGAGCCCGAAATGACCATAGAGCGGCGCAGCCCCCCAGACCATGTCGACCCCGGTGCGCTGTCCCGCACCGATGATCGCACTGACTTCGACGACTTCGCCATATTGGGTCAGCGTCACGCTCGGGCCGGTCTCGGTCAGGCCCGGCACATGCGCGCCCCCCGCGCCGCCCGCCCATGCCGCGATGCGCACATTCGGCAGGTTGCCACTGATCGCCTTGACCCGCGCCCTCACCCGCAGATAGCACCCGGGCAATAGCGGCGTCTCGCCCATGTAACGCAGTCGCTGAACGCTTTCGGCCTTCTGCAGTTCCAGGCATCCGCCGAAATCCTGATCCGCAGGCACGAAGGCGGCGTTCGCCGCGTTGTCATAGGTGTCCGACCCCGGGGTTCCATCGCCGCTCGACCAAACGTCGAGCCCACCCGCAAAGGCCGGCGGCATCAGGACCACGCCATCGGTAATCGCCTTGTTCATCCCGTTTCCTTTCCGCAATCCGTGCCAGTGGCCCGGACGATCCATCTGTCTCGAAACTCACGCCCCGGAACGCAGGGCGACCCGGGCAGGAAAGGGGAATACCAACAGGGTGTTAATCATACCTGAGACCACCGTGACGGAGCCCGCCACCGCACCGCGCCGCCGCGACAGGGCGCACGCCACGTTAACGTGTTGCGGTTAATCATTTGGAAAGCATCCCCCGGCAGCCGGGTGGCAGCCGGGCGGCAGCCGGATGTCACCCCCCCGGGAAACGCCGAAAGCCGGGCGTTAAACCCGGCTTTCGAAATGGTTAAGATTGGTTCGGGTCAGGCGCTCAACCGGTCCTTGATCCTCGACCCGACGGCGCCAAAGTCCATCTGTCCGGCATATTTCTGCTTGAGCAGCCCCATAACCTTGCCCATGTCACGGATCGAGTTCGCCTCGGTCTCGGCGATGGCGTTCTCGATCGCCACATCGATCTCGGCTTTTCCCAGCTGCCTGGGTAGAAACTCCTCGATTACCGCCACCTCGGCGCGCTCCCGCTCGGCCAGGTCGAGCCGCCCGCCCTCTTCATAGGCGCGCGCGCTCTCATGTCGCTGCTTGAGCATTTTTCCAAGTATCGCAAGCACTTCCGCGTCGCCAACCCCGGCCTCGTTGCCCTCGCCCCGGGCCGCGATATCGCGGTCCTTGATCGCGGCATTGATCAGGCGCAGCGTCGAAAGACGATCGACCGCCTTGTCCTTCATCGCCTGTTTAAGGGCGGTGTTGACCCGCTCTCGCATGTCCATCTCTAAGGCCATCCCCATGGTTGCCGTAAACGGGGGACAATAACCATTCAAACTGCACGTGACAACCGCCCCGCATCTGCCGCCGTGGCCGGCAGACCACCCCTTGACCACCGCAAGCCCCGACACTAGTTTCCTCGAAGTTTTCCCCCTTGAACCTGCGGAGAGACGCGCATGGCGCTTGACACCCCACCCCGCCCGACCGCCTGCCTCGCCCTCGCCGACGGCACCGTGTTCTACGGCCATGGCTTCGGCGCGACGGGGGAAACCACGGCCGAGTTGTGCTTCAACACTGCGATGACCGGCTATCAGGAAATCATGACCGACCCATCCTATGCCGGGCAGGTCGTGACCTTCACCTTTCCCCATATCGGCAATGTCGGCGTCAATGTCGAGGATGACGAAACCGCCGATCCGGTGGCCGAAGGGATGGTCGTCAAATGGGATCCAACCCAGCCAAGCAACTGGCGGGCCACGGAAACCCTCGCCAATTGGCTTGCCTCGCGCGGGCGTATCGCGATTGGTGGCGTCGATACGCGCCGCCTCACTCGCGCCATCCGCCAGCAAGGCGCGCCACATGTGGCGCTGGCCCACGATCCGCAGGGTGATTTCGACATTGCGGCACTGGTGGCACGGGCGCGCGGTTTCTCCGGGCTGGTGGGGCTTGACCTCGCCCGCGATGTGACCTGCGCGCAAAGCTACCGCTGGGATGAAATGCGGTGGGCCTGGCCCGAGGGTTATACACGGCAGGCCGAACCCCGGTTCAAGGTGGTCGCCATCGACTATGGCGCCAAGCGCAATATCCTGCGCTGCCTGGCCTCGGTCGAGTGCGATGTCACCGTGCTGCCCGCCACCGCCACTGCGGACGATGTGCAGGCCCATGCGCCCGACGGGCTGTTCCTGTCGAACGGTCCGGGCGATCCGGCCGCAACCGGCGCCTATGCCGTGCCGATGATCCGCGAGATCCTGGACAAAAGCGACATGCCCGTGTTCGGCATCTGCCTTGGCCACCAGATGCTCGCGCTGGCCCTCGGGGCCAGGACCGTCAAGATGAACCACGGTCACCACGGGGCAAACCACCCCGTCAAGGACCTCGAAACCGGCAAGGTCGAGATCACCTCGATGAACCACGGATTTGCCGTGGACAGCCAATCCCTGCCCGAGGGCGTTCTGGAAACCCATGTTTCACTTTTCGATGGTAGCAATTGCGGCATCCGCCTTTCCGACCGCCCGGTCTATTCGGTTCAATACCACCCCGAAGCCTCCCCCGGCCCACAAGACAGCTTCTATCTTTTCGAGAGATTTGCCGAAGCGATGGGGAAACGGGTCCAGACGGTCGAATGACATCGTTTTTGTCAATCTTCCGGTCACAGCCGTTAACCAAAGTTAACCATTTAATGCCAATGAGGCGTTGAATTTTCTCGTATTTTCAGGACGATTTAACTCAAAATTAACCCCCATTAAGTGATCCTTTCCCGGCGGGAGCGCCCCAAGGCGCCCAAGGGGAAGGACTTGCCATGCACCACGCCCGGTCATTTTCCGGTAACAGCCACAGTGCCGAAGATCTGGGGCGCTTCCTGCAAAAGGCCGGTCTCGTCTCAGCCACCGACTTGCTGGCGGCAAGAAATATCAGGGCACAGTTCGGCACATCGCTCGATCATATCCTGATCTCCGAGGGTCTGATCGGTGCCGACACAATGGCCTGCGCGCTGGCCCGGTTCCACGGCCTTCCCCGCATCGACCTTGAGGCCAGCCCACCCGACCCCGCGATTGCAGGTCTCATCGACCTGCGCCTTTGCCTCAACCACAGCCTCCTGCCCTGGCGCATGAATGGCAACACCCTGCGCATCGCCGCATCCCGGATCGAGGATTTTGCCCATGTCCTGGCGATCCTCGGAGACGACGCCCCCCATGCCGAAATGGTGCTCGCCACATCCTCCGAGATCCAGGCCGCGCTCGCCCGGCTTCATCGCGACACCCTCACGGCCAGGGCGTCGGCACGCGTGCCACTTCGGGAGAGCTGCAGGGGCTGGGGCCAGGCCGGCTGGATGCGCCTTGCGGTCACGCTCGGCGGCCTTGCTGTTCTGCTGGCGCTGGCATTCGCCTTTCCCACGCATGTCTTCGCCCTGCTCGCGGGATGGGTCGCGCTGACCTTGCTCGTCGCGGCCGGGCTTAGGCTCACCTCCTATGTCGCGCACATGTCTCGCCCCCCAGAGCCTGTCCCTCCGCCGATTGACCCAAGCGAAACCCAGCTTCCCAAGGTCTCGGTGCTGGTGCCGCTTTTCAAGGAAACCGAGATCGCACAGGCCCTGGTGCGGCGGCTCGGGCAGTTAACCTATCCGAAATCCCTGCTCGATATCGTGCTCGTGCTGGAAGAAAACGACACCCTGACGCGCAATACCATCGCGAACTGCAACCTGCCCACCTGGATGCGCGTCGTCGAAGTCCCGGAAGGACAGCCCAAGACGAAACCACGCGCCATGAATTATGCGCTCGATTTCTGCGATGGCGACATTATCGGCATATGGGATGCCGAAGACGATCCCGACCCCGACCAGATCGACCGCGTTGTCGAACGGTTCTTTCACGTTGACGAAGATGTCGTCTGTCTCCAAGGCGTCCTCGACTATTACAACAGCCGTCAGAACTGGCTGGCGCGGTGCTTTACTGTCGAATATGCCGCCTGGTTTCGGTTGATGTTGCCCGGAATGTCACGACTCGGCCTCGCCATTCCGCTTGGCGGCACCACGCTATGGTTTCGCCGCGACGTACTCGAGGAACTGGGCGGGTGGGATGCGCATAACGTCACCGAAGACGCCGACCTCGGGTTTCGTCTCGCAAGGCATGGCTATCGAACCGAGGTGATCAACACCACCACCGGGGAAGAAGCCAATTGCCGTCTATGGCCCTGGGTGCGTCAAAGGTCGCGGTGGCTCAAGGGGTACATGGTCACTTATCTGGTTCATATGCGTGATCCGATCAGCTTCTACCGGCAAATGGGACATTTGAAATTCTGGGGGTTTCAGGCGCATTTCATAACGGCCTTGTCACAATTCGTACTCGCGCCGTTCCTGTGGTCATTCTGGCTGGTTCTGCTCGGGCTTCCGCATCCACTTGATCCCATCCTGCCTCGCGGCGTCCTGGTGAATCTCGGCGTCCTGTTTCTGATGATCGAGGCTCTTACCGTGTTGATCAATGCAACAGCCGTGTCAGGCCCCCGCCATCGACACCTTCTTCCTTGGGTGCCAACACTGCATTTCTATTTCCCGCTTGGCGCTATTGCGGCCTACAAGGCACTATATGAACTGGTTTTTCGCCCCTTTTTCTGGGATAAAACCCAGCATGGCCATTCCTTGAAAACACCCGAAATCGCGCCCCATTCATCCGTCGAGGGCACATGCATCAAGCTTGAGACGGGTCATGAAAGCCCTTGAAATGTGATCCTTCAAGGCCGCCTGTGCGGCATCTTCGTCTCGCTCCTCGATCGCGCGCACGATCATGTCATGTTCGGCCAATGCCGTCTCGCCCCGGCCTTCGACCGCAAGGGAGGTCGTCTCCATAAGGGCCATCGACTGATGGACAAGCGTCAATTGCTGCATGAGAAACCGGTTGTGGGAGGCCAGATGAAGCTGGCGATGAAACCGCCGGTTGGCTCGCGCGAGCGCAGACGGATCATCCACCAGATGGCGGTCATTCTCGACCATATCGCGCAGCACCCGCGTTTCCTCTTCTGTCGCATGTTTCGCTGCCAGCCGCGCCGCAAGCCCCTCCAGTTCCGCGCGCACCACGTAAAGCTCGGCCATCTGGTTGTGATCAAGCGATGCAATGATCAGGCTTCGCCCGTCTCGCGTCAGCAATTGCTGGGTTTCGAGCCTTTGCAATGCCTCGCGTATCGGAGTCCTCGATACCCCAAAACGTTCTGCAAGATCGCTCTCGACAAGCCGGTCTCCGGGTCGGAATTCACCAAGATCAATCGCCTCCAGAATAAGGGAATAGGCATCGCGCTGTGCAGTTTTCGCCTCTTTCATCCCGTTCCTTTCGCGAGTGCACCGAAAACCGGATTAGAACGTCAAAAACGCATGGCTTCAACCCTCACGTCACTTGCATGGCTATCGCGCGTGGAATAAGCCTTGGGGATGCCGCGTGATCTCTTTGCTCACATCACCCATTGGGTCTTCGATCTCGACAACACGCTTTACCCGCCAGGGGTACGGCTTTTTGACCAGATCGAGCTGCGAATGACGAATTTCGTGATGGAGACGCTTGGAGTCGACCGATCCCAGGCCGACCACCTGCGCATTACATATTGGCGCGAATACGGCACCACACTCGCAGGGTTGATGCAGGAACATGGTATCGACCCAAACCCCTACCTGACAGAGGTGCATGAGATCTCGCTCGAAGCTCTTGCGCCGGATCGCGAACTGCGAGAGCGGATCGACGCCCTTCCCGGGCGCAAGATCGTTTACACCAACGGCTCGGCCCCCTACGCCGAACGCGTGATCGACGCGCGCGGCCTCAAGGGCGCGTTTGATGCTGTTTACGGCGTCGAACATGCCGGGTTTCATCCGAAACCCGATCAGCGCGCTTTCGAACGTATCTTCTCGGCCGACAGGCTCGATACTCTCAAAGCAGCGATGTTCGAAGACGATGCTCGGAATCTTGTCGTACCACATGCTCTTGGAATGCGCACGGTGCATGTCGCCCCGACCCCACATAGTGCTGCGCATGTCCAGCATCACACGGATGATCTTGCAGGATTTCTCGCGCGTCTGGTCAACTGATGGGCGCACATGTTTCAATCGGTCACAACGTCGCGCTGCGTCAATCCGCGTGTGGCAACCAGAGGTCAAACCACTAGAAGATCCTGTGCTCGAACCAAGGAGATGCGCGCATGGCGGACGATAACGGCCAAGACAAATTGCACACCCCACCAGACGACAACGGTGACGAGGCGGCCCTGGCCAGGAAAATAATCCTCGTTCTCGTCGTCATTCTTGTAATTTGGGGCGCTGCGATCTTCACATGGGGCATACCGGGCCTGTACATACCGGCGCTGGCCAGCGTGCCCCTGATCTATCTGGTCCTGATAATCGTAGCCAAAGGGTGACCGAAGCACACGCAGAGGGTCGCTTGGAAACAGGCCAACCCGTCCGCTAGCCATGGCACAGGAGGTGCGGCGGCATGTCAGAATTCGCTTTCGACATTCTTGTCTCGGGGGGCGGTGTCGCGGGGCTGACTGCCGCGGCGGTCTTCGGCAGTGCCGGCCTTTCCGTTCTGTGCGTCGATCCCGATCCACCAGTCACTGAACGTGACGCCAAGGGATCGGATCTGCGGACGACGGCCTTTCTACAACCCGCCCGGCAGCTACTTGAATTTGCAGGGCTTTGGTCCAAGCTCGCGCCCCACGCGGCACCGCTCCAAATTATGCGGATCGTGGATGCGGGCGGCCCGGAGCCAGAACCTCGGCTCACAAAGGACTTCGACGCAGGCGATATCTCGGATCTTCCGTTCGGGTGGAACCTGCCCAATTGGCTTTTGCGCCGAGAGATGGTCGCGCGGCTTGACGAGTTGCCGAATGTCGAGTTCCGTCCCGGCACCGGCTTCACCTCGCTGTTCACGCGCGAAGCCGGGGCCCGGGTCGGGTTGAGCGATGGCAGCCGTATCCAGGTCCGGCTGGTCATCGCAGCGGACGGGCGCAATTCACCGGTGCGCAAGGCCTGCGAAATACCGGTGAAAACAACGCGCTACGGACAAAAGGCGCTGGCTTTCGCGGTTACGCATCCGATCCCGCACAACAATGTCTCCACCGAGATTCATCGCTCGGGTGGGCCTTTCACGCTGGTCCCACTGCCCGATTACCAAGGGTTGCCCTCCGCCGCTGTCGTGTGGATGGAGCGGGGGCCCGAGGTCGCGCGGCTTGCCGGGTTGAAGACGCCAGCCTTCGAGGCGGCGATGAGCGCACGGTCTTGTGGGCTTTTCGGGCCATTGACGCTGGCTTCGCGGCGGACGGTGTGGCCGATCATCAGCCAGATCGCGGAGCGCATGTATGGCGAACGGGTGGCGCTAATCGCCGAGGCCGCCCATGTCGTGCCGCCCATCGGCGCCCAAGGGCTCAACATGTCGTTGAGTGATTTGCGATGCCTATTAGATCTTGCGCAATCTGCCCCCGATCGGCTTGGAGGCAAGGAGATGCTCGAAACTTATCATCGTCGCCGGCACTCCGAGGTCATGGCCCGAGTCGCCGGGGTCGACCTGTTGAATCGCGCGTCGATGATCGAAAGCCAACCCATGCGCGACCTGCGGGCGGCGGGCTTGGGCGCGATCTATTCACTGGCACCGGTGCGCAAGGCGATGATGCAGCTTGGGCTGGGTGCGCGCGGGTAGGAGTCGTCATCCGATCGGTCCTTCGAGCCTTTCTTCCGACAAAAGCACATTGGCTTCGACCCCGCCCGCACCGGGAAGCGTCATGATGCGGCGGCGCAGGATGCGCTCGAAATCAGGGATGTCTCGGGCGACGACGCGCAGCCGGTAATCGTAGAGACCCAGCACATGCTCGACCGTCTGCACCTCGGGAATGGCCGAGACGGCGCGTTCGAAATCCTCAAGACTGACCCGCCCCTTGGTCGCCAGTTTCACGCCCAGAAACACCGTGACTCCAAAGCCCAACTTCTCGCGATCAAGCACGAGGCGACGTTTTCGAATCACACCTGATTCCATCAATCGCTTGATTCGGCGCCATGTCTGAGGCTGCGAAAGACCGATTCGTTTGCCAATGACACCGGCACTGAGGCGGGCATCGGTGGCGAGATGGCGCAGGATGGCGCGGTCGGTGTCGTCAAGCACGATCATACCGGCAGAACCTCGTCAGCCTTGATCCGGGCGACATGCATCAACGCCTCGATATCGGCGATATGCGGCAGCGTCAGAATGCGGTCGCGATAGACCTGCTGATAATGCGGCATGTCGCGGGCGACAACCGAGAGCCTCGTGTCAACCCGGCCAAGAAACGTTTGTATTTCAAGGACTTCAGGGACCAATCGTGCCGCAGAGAGAAATTCGTCAAAGGCGCGCGATTGTGTCTTGTCGAGCGTGATACGCAAGGACACCTCAACCGAATAGCCCAGCGCCTGCCAGTCGATGACGATCTCCTGGCCCAGAATGATGCCTTTTTCCTCCATCCGCTCAAGCCGCCGCCAGCAGTTCGACGCCGTCAATCCGCAGAGTTCGGCGAGGTGGGTGGTGGGGGAGTCGGGGGCGGCCTGGAGGTGGCGGAGGATGCGGCGGTCGGTGTCGTCGAGCATTGAAACTCACTATTTCCCATAATTCATGAATTGATATTTTGTTCTTTGCCCGGTTCGAGCAATTTAAGCAAGATATCACGCATGTGACGCCCTATGATGCCAATCAGTGGTGGCGGCCTCAGCATCGCCCCGAAGGATCAACACAGACTGAAAGGAACGCACCGATGCGCGTCTATTACGATCGCGATTGCGATATCAACCTGATCAAGGACAAGAAGGTCGCTATCCTCGGCTATGGCAGCCAGGGCCACGCCCATGCGCTCAACCTGCGCGACAGTGGCGTCAAGAACGTCGTGGTGGCCCTGCGCGAAGGCAGCGCCAGCGCCCAGAAGGCCGAGGGCGAGGGCCTCAAGGTCATGGGCATCGCCGAAGCGGCGGCCTGGTGCGACCTGATCATGTTCACCATGCCCGACGAGTTGCAGGCCGAGACCTACCGCAAATACGTGCATGACAACCTGCGCGAAGGCGCCGCGATTGCCTTTGCCCATGGCCTCAACGTGCATTTCGGCCTGATCGAGCCGAAACCCGGCGTCGATGTCCTCATGATGGCGCCCAAGGGGCCGGGCCACACGGTGCGCGGCGAATACGTCAAGGGCGGCGGCGTGCCCTGCCTTGTCGCGGTCAACAACGACGCGACCGGCAAGGCGCTGGAAATCGGCCTGTCCTACTGCTCGGCCATCGGTGGTGGCCGTTCGGGAGTCATCGAAACCAGTTTCCGCGAAGAGTGCGAAACCGACCTGTTTGGCGAGCAAACGGTCCTGTGCGGCGGGTTGGTCGAACTGATCCGCATGGGGTTCGAGACGCTGGTCGAAGCCGGCTATGCGCCGGAAATGGCCTATTTCGAGTGCCTGCACGAAGTGAAGCTGATCGTCGACCTGATCTACGAAGGCGGCATCGCCAACATGAACTATTCGATCTCCAACACGGCCGAATATGGCGAATATGTCAGCGGCCCACGCATCCTGCCCTATGACGAGACCAAGGCGCGGATGAAGGAGGTTCTGAACGACATCCAGAGCGGCAGGTTCGTGCGTGATTTCATGACCGAGAATGCCGTTGGCCAACCCTTCTTCAAGGGCACGCGCCGGATCAACGACGCGCACCAGATCGAGGAAGTCGGCGAGAAACTGCGCGGCATGATGCCCTGGATCTCGGCCGGCAAGATGGTCGACAAGTCGAAGAACTGAGGCGCGATCTAGGGGCCTGAGACGCCCCTGAGACCACGATTCGCAGAAACGCGGCACAGACAGCCCCCGGCCCGTTGGTCGGGGGCTTCTTGGTGCAAAACCGGCGTTTCGGAGGCGAAAATTAACCCTTTGGTGATGAAAAATCCATGCGCCGTAGGGGATCATCGTGCGCCAGCAACGGACAAGCCATTGTTTTCATTCACTCGGGGCATGCGTAGCGGCCCTGAGCAGGGCAAACATGCAAGCAACGGTTAAGACCGGGGTGGGGGGTGACATTCGGCTGCCGCCCGGCTGCCACCCGGCTGCCGGGGGATGCGCATCGGGGTCCGTGCGCTATGTAACTCTTTGTAAAGCAGCAGATGGTCAAGGGTAGGAACGCCCATGGCAGGGCATGCGCCGGCGCGGGCGGGGATACTCACTCGGCTGCAAGCGGACCCGCGAGCGTTTCAGGTTTCGACGGAATCGAAACGCTCTAGAGCGTCGCCTCGACCGCCGCGACCACCTGATCGACGGTCGCGTTGAGCAGTGTTTCGTCCTCGCACTCGGCCATGACCCGGATGAGCGGTTCGGTTCCCGATTTGCGGATCAGAAGCCGCCCCCGGACCCCGAGCCGCGCCTCGGCATCGGAAATGGCTTTCTGCACGCTGTCCTCGGTGAGCGGCAACTGGCCGGGCTTGAACCGCACGTTCTTGAGAAGCTGCGGCACCTTTTCGAAATTCTTCACCAGGTCCGAGGCACGATGCCCGGTGCGCACCATCTCGGCCAGGAATTGCAGCCCCGCCATCAACCCGTCACCCGTTGTGGCGTAGTCGGTCATCACGATATGGCCCGATTGCTCGCCGCCGAGGTTGAAGCCACCCGCGCGCATCCGCTCGACCACGTAGCGATCGCCGACCGCGGTGCGTTCGATCCGCAGCCCACGGTCGGCAAGAAACCGTTCAAGCCCGAGATTGGACATCACCGTGGCGACCAGCGCCCCGCCCTTGAGCCGCCCCTCCTCGGCCCAGCGGGCGGCAAGAAGCGCCATGATCTGGTCACCGTCGGCCGGGGCGCCGGTTTCGTCGATCAGGATGACCCGGTCGGCGTCGCCATCGAGGCAGATGCCCAGGTCTGCACCGTGCGAGATCACGGTTTCAGAGGCGATGCGCGGCTTGGTCGAGCCGCAATCCTGGTTGATGTTGAACCCGTCGGGGGAAACACCGATGGGGATGACCTCGGCGCCCAGTTCCCAGAGCACCTCGGGCGCGGTGCGGTGGGCGGCACCGTTGGCGCAATCGACCACCACCTTGATCCCGTCGAGGCGCTGGCCCGCGGGAAAGGTGGATTTCACCCGCTCGGCATAGCGGAAGCGGCCGTCGTCGATCCGCTTGGCGCGGCCGATATTGCGGGCCTGCACCGGCTCGACACCTTTTTCAATGAGCGCCTCGATCTCGGTCTCGGCCTCGTCTGACAGCTTGAACCCGTCGGGGCCGAAGAACTTGATCCCGTTATCGACGGCCGGGTTGTGCGAGGCCGAGATCATCACGCCCAGATCGGCACGCATCGAGTGGGTCAGAAGGCCGACGGCGGGGGTGGGCACGGGGCCGAGGAGCAGCACGTTCATCCCGGTCGAGGTCAGCCCGGCAGTAAGCGCGCTCTCGAACATGTAGCCCGAAAGCCGCGTATCCTTGCCGATCACGACGCGGTGGGCGACGGATTTGTCCTGCCGGAAATAGCGGCCCACGGCGGCCCCGATCCTGAGCGCCATTTCGGCGGTCATGGGATGGGTGTTGGCGGTGCCGCGCACGCCGTCGGTGCCGAAAAGCTTGCGTGTCATGGTTGTCCTTGCGTGACGGCGCGCCAGAGGGCCAGCGCCTGTGCGGTTTCGCTTACATCATGAACGCGCAGGATTTGCACCCCCTGCGCAACGGCGGCCAGTGCCACGGCGATCGAGCCGGGGGCGCGGTCGGCGGCCTCGGGCGCACGGCCCAGGCGGCCGATGAACCCCTTGCGCGAGGCACCGAGCAGGATCGGGCAACCCAGCCCGTGAAAGAGCGAGATGCCGTTCAGAAGCGCGAGGTTATGCTCCAGCGCCTTGCCGAAACCGATGCCCGGATCGACGATGATACGGTCACGCGGGATGCCCAACCCTTCGAGCGCCCCGACCCGATCCGAGAGCCAGTCATAGACATCGAGCAACACGTCGTCATAGCGCGGATCGTCCTGCATGGTCTCGGGGTCGCCCTGCGCATGCATGATGCAGACCGGCAGGCCCTGCGCGGCGCAGAACGGCGCCAGCAGCGGATCGAAGGTGAGGCCAGCCACGTCGTTGACGAGCGCAGCCCCCGCGGCATGGGCGGCGCGGGCCACGGTTTCCTTTCGGGTGTCGATCGAGATGGGCGTCGTGATCTGGGAGGCAACAGCGCGGATCACCGGTTCGGTACGCGAGATCTCCACCGCGACGGGGATCTCCCTGGCGCCCGGGCGGGTGCTTTCGCCGCCGATGTCGAGAATGTCGGCCCCCGCTTCGGCCATCCCGAGCGCGTGGCGCAGCGCGGGCGCGAATCCGTCGAAGGCGCCACCGTCGGAAAAGCTGTCGGGGGTCACGTTGAGGATACCCATGAGGCGCGGGGTGTCCATGGACAGCCCGCAGATCGGCCGACGCGGCGCCGTGAGCCGGGCGCGCATGTCATCACCGAGCGTAGAGGCGGGCCGGATCTCGGACGGTCCGTCGCGGTGCAGCGCCTCGACATGGGTGAACCAGCAGACCCCGCCCGCAAGGGGCAGCGCATCATCGGGCCGCGCCGGACCGGTCTGGACGAGGGGGCGGAAATAGGCGTTCATGGCAACGAAATGCGCGATTGCAGCACGATTGGCAAGCTTCAGAGCCGCGTCGCATCCGCGGGCACGCTCCGACCGGGCAGGTCGGCAGGCGTTTCCGGCAGGGATTCGCCGATGGCGAGAAACGCGGCCGCCTCCATCGTGCGCGCGAACCATAGGGCCAGCGCCACCGCGTCGCCGCCCTTGGCCGAAGGACCGTCAACCGCGTCGAGCACGATCTTGGAGGGGGCCCAGACGCTGATCTGGCCCTGCTTCATCGCCCAGTCGAGCTCGGTCCGGGTTTCGACCACGACGCAGCGCGGATCGCGCGCGGCCAGCACCCAGGCATTCTGTTCGATGGCCAGCAGGTCGATGCGCCGTTGGGTCATCGCGTGGCCGGTCCGGGGGATGGCGGAGTCGGACGGGCCAACGCAAAGCAGCACCGGGTGTTCGCCTGCTTCAAGCTGGTCAAGCCATGCGGAGAGATGCGGCGCGGCGATGGCCGCATTCGACAGGAACACGACCTGCGGATGCGGCCGATCCCCCGGTTCGGGCGGGGCCGTGAACAGGGCCGGGTCGCCCTTCGAGCGCACGATCTCGACGCCAAGCGCGCCGGGGCCGCGGTCCAGTTTCTCGACACGGACAAAGACGCGCTCGGCCTGCGGTTCGAACAGGATGCGCTCGGCAATGCGTTCGGCCAGCGTTTCGAGCAGGTTGAGCCGTTCAGCGGCCAGTTCGGTGGCAATTGCCTCGGTCACCTTGTCATAGCTCAGGATGCGATCGACATCATCGTCGATCAGGCTGTCGAGCGGGCAGACCTCGACCACGATGTTGAACTGCACGCGCTGGGTCTTGCCGCGCTCGGACTGGAAAGCGCCGATTTCGACTTCGACCACGTGATCGCGCAGCGAGATCCGGTCATGCGGTTGGGCACCGCCGGTGGCCCGGGACCGCGCGTCGGGATGGGCGAAGGCGAGTTTGATTTCGTTGCTCATGGCCTGGGCCCTCCGGGGCGGCGGCTTGGGGTTCGGGTATCGGAGGCCAGTCTAGCCGTGCCCGGCGCGCATAACAGGGTGAGGCGCGGCAAGAAACCCGCGATTTGCGGCATGCCAGCGACGATCCCGAAGCTGCGGCGATCCGATGTCCGGGGGGCCGGTGACGCAAGCGATCAGTTTTGCGAAAGGCGTGTCGGCTGGCGATAGAAGTGATGAAACCCGATCGTGGCCGTGCGCGGAAACGTACGCGCCCAGCGCGGATTGACAGCCTTGGTGTGATAGTGGGTCGCCCCCTTTGTCAGCACACGCGGCGCACCATCGACCATCGCCTTGGCGATCTTCCCGACACGGTTGAATGCGCCCGGCTCGTTGATCACCTCTTTCTTGCCGTCGCAGGTATAGGAGAACTGGCAGGCATGTTTGCGGCCCGTGCCCTGTCCGATCACGTTACAGATCGTGTCGGGGTAATCCGGGTTGTCGACACGGTTCATGATCACCTCGGCCACCGCGAACTGGCCCTTGACGGTCTCGCCGCGGGCTTCGAAGTAGAGCGCCTCGGCCAGGCATTGCCATTCCGGTCCACCCTTCACACGCGGCTGCGAGGCGAGCCAGTCGGTGGAGTAGAGCGGCAAATCGTTGGAAACGGGATCGAGCAGCGCCCTTGCCTGATCCGAGGTAAGCGACGCGAGGGCGCGCTTTTCCTTGGTCAAAAGCTGTTTGACCGTGGTGTCGGCAACAGCGGGTGCAGCGGCGAACAACGCCACGAAAAAGGCAGGCAGAAAAGACATTTCGGACATCCCCAGGTGGCAAACTTGAACAAGCACATGAACTTGGATTCGTAACCGACGGTTATTTAGTCAAGTTTTGCCCGAACGTCCAGTTTGGTCACTTTTCGCGACGTGGCGCAGTGTTGCCAAACTGTCCCACCTGTTATGGGCACCTGCACGATATTGCCGACGATGGGGCGCCTGCTACCCGATCTTGTCGCGCACGGCGATCTGTGCCGCGGCAAGCCGAGCGACAGGCACCCGGAACGGAGAGCAGGAAACATAGTCGAATCCGGCCGCGCGGCAGAAGTCTATTGATTCGGGGCTGCCACCATGTTCGCCGCAGATCGAGAGCACCAGGTCGGGATGCGCCGCGCGGCCGCGTTCGGCGGCAAGGCGCAGAAGTTCCCCCACGCCCTCCTGATCGAGGGTGTGAAACGGGTCCTCGGGAAAGACACCCTGTTGCACATAGGTCGACATGAACCGGCCCGCGTCATCGCGCGACAGCCCATAGGTCATCTGGGTCAGATCGTTGGTGCCGAAGCTGAGAAAGGCGCAATGCGGCGCGATATCGCCCGCGCGCAACGCCGCGCGGGGCGTTTCGACCATGACCCCGATGCGATAGTCGAAATCCTGCCCGGTCTCGTTGCGCACCGCGGCCGCGATGGCGTCGATATGGGTCTTGACCAGCTCGACCTCGCGCTTGGCGGAAACCAGCGGGATCATGATCTCCGGCACCACCGGGGCGCCGTCGCGGCTCGCCTCGATCGTAGCTTCGAAGATGGCGCGGGCCTGCATGTCGTAGATCTCGGGCACGGTGATCCCGAGGCGCACGCCGCGCATGCCCAGCATGGGGTTGTATTCGCCCAGCGCCTCGACCCGGCGGGTCACATCCGACAGCGGCAGGTCGAGCGCATCGGCCAGTTCACGGTGGCCGGCACGATCATGCGGCAGGAATTCATGCAGCGGCGGGTCAAGCAGGCGGATGCAGACCGGCTGCCCCTGCATGATGTGAAAGAGTTCGGTGAAATCGGCGCGTTGCATCGGCAAGAGCCGTTCCAGCGCCGCGCGCCTGTCCTGCGCGGTGTTGGCAAAGATCATCTCGCGCATCACGATCAGGCGGTCGGTCTCGAAGAACATGTGCTCGGTCCGGCACAGCCCGATCCCTTCGGCCTTGAAATTGCGCGCGGTGAGCGCGTCGGCGGGGGTGTCGGCATTGGCACGCACGGCGATGTCGCGCTCGGCATCGGCCCATCCCATGAGCGTCTGGAACGTGTCGTCCTGCGCCGATTCCAGGAGCGGCGCAGCCCCGGCAAGGATCTCTCCCGAGGTGCCGTCGACGGTGATCACGTCGCCCGCGCGCAAAACGCGCCCATCCGGGGCGGTGAGCGTTTTCTTGCGCAGGTGAAAGCGCAATTCCGATGCGCCGACGACACAGGGCAGGCCCAGCCCGCGCCCGATCACCGCCGCATGTGACGTCATGCCCCCGCGTTCGGTCAGCACCGCGACGGCGGCATGCATGCCGCGGATGTCCTCGGGCGAGGTTTCGCGGCGCACGAGGATGCAAGGCTCATCGCGCGAGGCGCTGGCCTGGGCCTCGGAGGCGGAAAAGACGATCCGGCCGGTCGCGGCCCCCGGGCTGGCCGCGATTCCGCGGGCCAGACGATCGCGCGGCGCGTTGGGATCGACCTGCCGGTGCAGAAGCTCGCTCAACATGCGCGGATCGACACGCATCAACGCCTCTTGCGGCGGGATGATCCCGTCCTCGGCCAGTTGCACGGCGATGCGCACGGCGGCACGGGTCGAACGCGGCACGCGCACCCCGTCGAGCAGCCAGACCTTGCCGTTCTCGATGGTGAACTCGGCCTGCATCTCGGCGCGCAGCTTGACGCGCATGAGCTTGGTATATTCGATCAGGTCGGCAAACGCGTCCGGCGCCAGTTCCTCGAGCGAGGGTCCGCGCGGGTCGCGTTCGAGATAGAGTGACGCCTCGCCCTCGAGCGCGTCGCGGCCCTGGCTTTGCGAGAGGTAACGACCGGTGATCTGGGGCAGGCCAGTTGCGCTGCTGACAAGCTGGATCACGCCCGAGCCGGATTCGCCCTGCCCCACGCCAAGGACCATTTCCTGCACCACGAGGCCCAGCCCCGCATCAACGGGCGCGCCCTTGGCCTGGCGCAGGAGCCGCGCGGTCGTGCCCTCCCAGGCGCGGGCCATGGAGCGAAGGACGGCGGCAAGCTGGACCGACGCGTCCTGGGGAAACGCCTCTTCGGCCTCGTCCTCATAGGCATCCAGCGCCTCGGCGAGCCCCTCGGAGCCGGTCTGGGTGATGCTTTCGAACGTATCGGGATCGAGGCGTGCGACATGGATTGCATAGGCCTGCACGAAGCGCAGATAGAGCGTGGCCGCGGCCTCGCGACCCAGGCGCTCGGCGAAATCGGCATGGACCGCATCGTTCATGCCGATATTGAGCACCGCGCCCGGCCCGCCCCAATCGGGGTCTTCCGACGAGGGGCGCACGCACAGGAGGGCGGTGTCGCCGAACGGAGCGAGCAATTCGTCCATCTCGGGCATCTGCCCCGCGGCGATCCGGTGGACCGCGTCGAAGGAGAGCGCAACGGTGCGCGGCACCGGCAGATCGAGCCGCACCAGGCGTTGCAGGCATTTCGCCCGCCCGCCATGGGTTGCCGTCGCGACCGGTGCGGTGGGGGTGATCAGGGTTATATGGGAGTCGTCCTGCTGCAACGCGGCATCCTTTGCTTTGGGGCGCAGAATACGCGCACATGATGGTCAGGCAAGCAAAAGCTTGAACCCCGCCGCGGTCGCGCCCATGCTCGGGCACAGCAATCAGCGAGTGAGGAAGGAAACAGGAATGGGCATGGTTCACGTCTTCGCGGTCATCACCGCCAAACCCGGGCAGCGCGACGCGGTGCTGGAAAAGTTCCGCGCCAACGTGCCGGCGGTCGAGGCCGAGGACGGCTGCATCGAGTATCGCGCGGTGGTGGATGCCGAGGATGCCGGAGGCTTCCAGGCGCCGCTTGGCCCCGACACGTTCGCGGTGGTCGAGAAATGGGAAAACATGGTGGCGCTGCAGGCCCATGCGGCAGCCCCGCACATGAAAGCCTATGGCGCGGCGGTGAAGGACATGCTGGCCGACCGGGCGGTTCACGTCCTGCGCGACGCCTGAGCCGACCGCGCGGAGGCGAGGGCGACGGGGGCCAGCCCCCGCGGCGCAAAACGCGGTGCGTTTTGCCGCCTACCCCCGGAGTATTTGGGGCAAGATGAAGCCCGGGGAAGCTGTCAGCCCTGGATGCGGGTGAGATCGGCGACCGAGAGGCAGAGCGTGCGGATGCGGCTCAGCAGGTTGAGGCGGTTGCGGCGCAGCACATCGTTCTCGTCATTGACCTGCACCGCCTCGAAAAACGCGTCCGTGGGCGCGCGCAGCCGGGCCATGGCGGCCATGGCGGCGGCGAAATCCTCGGATTTCAAGGCCGCGGCGATCTCGGGCTCGGCATTGTCGAGCGCGGCGAAGAGGGTTTTTTCCTCTTGCGTATCGGCGAATTTCACATCCGCGCCAAAGGAATATTCCACCCCGTCCTTTTCCTCGGCCTGGGTGAGAATGTTGTTGGCGCGCTTGAAGCCCTGAAGCAGGTTGTCGCCATCGTCGGTCTTGAGGAAATCGGCCAGCGCCTCGGCGCGTTTCACCAGAAGGGTGAGATCGTCATTGCCCTCCATGGCAAGGCAGGCGTCGATCACGTCATGGCGGATGCCCTCGTCGCGCAG
>NZ_JAWLDS010000020.1:0-41520 GCF_041686535.1 Aquicoccus sp.
GCTCGTTCGGGGCGGTGCTGGAAAAGCTGTCGCGCCCGGAGGCGCCCGTGGTGGCGCAGGATCTTTCGCAGCGCAACTATTTCGGGCGTGACCGGCGGCCCGCGGTGGCGGGGCGGATCGATTTCGCGCACCCCGCCGAAGAGGTCGTGCGGATGGTGCGCGCGCTCGATCACGGGCCATACTGGAACCCGCTCACCGCGCCCAAGTTCGAGGTTGCGGGGCAGGTTCTGCTGGCACGCGGCGCGCGCATCCCACGCGAACCGGCAGGCGCGGCGGCGCCGGGCACGGTTCTGGAGGTGGATGACGATGCGCTTCGCGTGGCGACGGGCACGGTGCCGGTCGTGCTGCAGGGGGTTACGGCGATCTGCGGCGGGGTGGTGGACCTGCCGGCGCTGGTGGCCGAGGGTGATGTGCTGGCCGCTCCCGATGCGGACGAACGTGCCCGGCTGGAGGCGGCGATGGCGCAGGCGGCGCGTGGCGATGCGCATTGGCGGGCGCGGCTGCGCGCGCTGGTGCCGGCCGAGGTGACGGGCGGCGCAGCGCCCGAGGCGGCGGGTTATGTCCCGCTGGAAACCGGTCTCGGGACGGATGAGGTGCTGCGGCTGGCGGCCGGGCTTGCCGCGGCGTTGTCGCAAACGGGTGTTGCCGATCTGGCCTATGCCGCGTCGGGGGCGGAACCTGCGCAGGGATATGTCAGCCGCTGGGTGCCGTTGCGCGCCGGCGATGACCCGGAAACCGCGCGCAAATATCCCTGTTTCGCGCTCGATATCCAGGCGCGCGACCGCGAGATCGGGCGGGTCGAGATGCCGCGGATCGGGCTGGCCGATGCGGGCGGATTGATCGCGGGCACGGCCCTGACCATCACGCCGGGGGCGATCCATTTCGATGGCGTGCGTGCGGGCGCGGCGCTGGCCCGGCTCTGGGCCGCGCGGCTGGAGCATCTGGCGCGGGTGCCGGGGGTCCTGGACATGGCGCCCGAGGCGCTGCCGGTGTTGCCCGATGCCGAGCTTGACCTGGTGGTCAACGGCTGGAACTCCACCGAAACGGAGTTTGATCCCGATCTTTGCATTCATCACGCCTTCGAGGCGCAGGTTGCGCGCACGCCCGAGGCGACCGCGCTGGTGTTCGAGGGCGAGAGCCTTAGCTATGCCGAGTTGAACGCCCGCGCCAACCGGGTCGCGCATGTCCTGCGCGACATGGGCGTGGGGCCGGGCGCGCTCGTCGGGCTGGCGGTGGAACGCTCGCTGCATCTTCTGGTGGGGGCCTTGGGCATCCTCAAGGCGGGCGGGGCCTATGTGCCGCTCGACCCGGCCTATCCCGCCGACCGCATCAAGCTTTATGCCGAGGACAGCGGCGCGCCCGTGATCGTGACCACAGGTGCCACGCAATCCGTGTTGCCGGATGGCACGGCGGCGCGGCTCGTGCTCGATACCGATCCGCGGATCGCGTCGGCCCCGGAAGGCAATCCCGACAGCGAGGTGCGTGGCGCGGACCTTGCCTATCTGATCTACACCTCCGGTTCGACCGGCAAGCCCAAGGGGGTGATGGTCGAGCATCGCAACGTCTCGAATTTCTTTGCCGGCATGGATGCGCGCATTCCGCACGAGCCGGGCAGTGTCTGGCTGGCGGTGACGTCGCTGTCGTTCGACATCTCGGTGCTGGAGCTGTTCTGGACGCTGGCGCGGGGTTTCAAGCTGGTGCTTTCGGGCGAGGAGAGCCGCGCGCTGGTCAGCCACGGGCGGATCGCGATGACCGGCAAGGGCATGGATTTCGGCCTGTTCTACTGGGGCAACGATGACGGAGAGGGCAAGCAGAAGTACCGGATGCTGCTGGAAGGGGCGAAATTCGCCGATGCAAATGGCTTTTCCGCCGTCTGGACGCCTGAGCGGCATTTCGCGGCCTTTGGCGGACCCTATCCGAACCCGGCGGTGACGGGCGCGGCCATCGCGGCGGTGACGCAGAACATCGCGGTGCGCTCGGGCTCTTGCGTGGCGCCGCTGCACCATCCGCTCAGGATCGCCGAGGATTGGGCGGTGATCGACAACCTGACCAACGGGCGCGCGGGGCTGGGCATCGCCAGCGGCTGGCAGCCCGACGATTTCGTGTTGCGCCCGGAAAACGCGCCGCCGAACAACAAGACGGCGATGTTCGACACGATCGAGAAGATCCGCGCGCTGTGGCGGGGCGAGACGGTGGAATTTCCCAATGGCAAGGGCACGGAGTGCGCCGTTCTGACCCAGCCGCGGCCGGTGTCGCGGGAATTGCCGGTCTGGCTGACCATCGCGGGCAATCCGCAGACATGGCGCGAGGCGGGCGAGATCGGGGCCAGTGTGCTCACCCACCTTCTGGGCCAGTCCATCGACGAGGTCGGCGAGAAGATCGGGATCTATCACGACGCGCTGCGCGGGGCCGGGCATGACCCCGAAGACTTCAACGTCACCCTGATGCTGCATACCTATGTCGCCGAAACCCGCGAAAAGGCGCGCGAGGTGGCGCGCGGGCCGATGAAGGACTACCTTGGCGCGGCGGCGGCGCTCATCAAGCAATATGCCTGGACCTTCCCGGCCTTCAAGAAGCCCAAGGGGGTGGACAACCCCTTCGATCTCGACCTCGACACGCTGACCGAGGAAGACCTCGACGGGATCCTCGAATTCGCGTTCCTGCGCTATTTCGAGGATTCGGGGCTTTTCGGCACGGTCGAGGATTGCCTTGACCGGATCGAGCAACTCAAGCGGATCGGCGTGACCGAGATCGGCTGCCTGATCGATTACGGCATCGACCCCGACCTGGTGCTGGAGGGGCTGAAACCGCTGGCCGAGGTGCATCGCCGGGCCAACCTCTCCGAGGGCATGGCCGACGACGATTTCTCGATCGCGGCACAGATCATCCGCCACGGGGTCACGCATCTGCAATGCACGCCCAGCCTGGCCCGGATGATCTCCATGAACGAGGAGGCGCGGCTGGCGTTGGGGCGTGTGAAGCACCTGATGATCGGGGGCGAGGCGCTGCCCGGGGCGTTGGTGGACGAGTTCGCGCAGATCACCGATGCGCATATCGAGAACATGTATGGCCCGACCGAGACCACGATCTGGTCAACGACCGAGACCGCGCAGGGCGGCGAGGGCGTGGTCAATATCGGCACGCCCATTGCCAACACGCAGGTTTACGTGCTCGGCGATGACATGCAGCCGGTACCGGTTGGCGTTGCCGGTGAGCTCTGGATCGGCGGGGCCGGCGTCACCCGCGGATACTGGCAGCGCGAGGCGCTGACCGAAGAGCGGTTCGTGCCGAACCCGTTCCACGGCGGGCGGATGTATCGCACCGGCGATCTCGTGCGCTGGCGCGCCGATGGGCGGCTCGATTTCCTGGGTCGGGCGGACAACCAGGTCAAGCTGCGCGGCTATCGCATCGAGTTGGGCGAGATCGAGGCGCGCCTGCATGAACAGCCCGGCATCCGCCAGGCGGTGGTGACGGCGCGCGAGGACAGCCCCGGCGACACGCGGCTGGTGGCATACCTGCTTTCCGACGGGGTCCTGGACGAGGCCGCGTTGCGCGTGGCGCTGGCGCGCGATCTGCCCGAGTTCATGGTGCCCGCGCATTTCGTGCGGCTGGATCAGTTCCCGCTGACACCCAACCGCAAGGTGGATCGCAACGCGCTGCCCGCCCCGATGCGGACGGTCCCGCCCGAAGCGGCCACCGCGCCGGATGACGGCAGCATCGAGAGCCGCATTGCCGGGGTCTGGACGCATGTTCTGGGCGTCGAGCGGATCGGGGCGAAGGACAGCTTTTTCGATCTTGGCGGGCACTCGCTCCTCGCCGTGCAGGCGCATCGCGAAATCCGCGAATTGTGCGCGGTGCCGAAGCTGGCGATCACCGACATCTTCCGCTTTCCCACGCTTGAAGGGCTGGCCGGGCGGGTCAGGGAAATGGCCGACGACGCGCCGCCCGGGCCGAAGCCAGGGCCGGATACGCGACCGGAGCCGGTTGTGGCAGCGGGTGACATGCAGTCGCGCCGTCGCGAGATGCGGGCCAAGCGCAGGATGGCGAGAACCTGAGATGGCGCTGGATAGCGACCCCCTGGCGGAGCTTGCCACCGCACTTGAACGGGTGCTGCCGCCCGGCGTGGCGATGGCGGTCGAAGACCCGGCGGCGCCGGAGGGGGGCCTGTTTGCCGTTGAGGCCGAGGCCATGTCGCGGGCGGTTCCGGCCCGACGGACCGAGTTCGCCGCCGGGCGCCGGGCCGCGCATCGCGCGATGGCGCGGCTGGGCCTGGCGCCCGCGCCGGTCGCGATGGGGCCGGATCGGGCCCCGGTCTGGCCGCGCGGGCTGATCGGGTCGATCTCGCACTGCGAGGGGGGCTGCGCCGCGCTGGTGGCGCGGATGGCTGACATGCAGGCGGTTGCGGTCGATCTCGAACCCGATGCGGACCTGCCCGATGACCTGCTGCCGGTTGTTTGCTCCCCGGCCGAACGTGCCTGGCTGCGCGATCTGGCGCCCGCAAGGACCGGGCGGATGGCGCGGCTGATCTTCTCGGTCAAGGAATGTGTTTACAAGCTGCAATATCCCCTGACCGGAAAGATAATGGAATTCAGCGATATCGAGGTCGAAATTGACCTTTCGCATCAACGTTTCTCGGCCCGGCTTGCAGCGCATGGCACGAAGCACGCGCCACCCTGGACACTGGCCGGGCGGTTCGGGCAGGCCGGCGGCGTGATGTTCTGCCTCAGCTTTGCCCGGTAAGTACCTGTAATAGGGAAATTGCAGGGCCGAGTTCGCCGCGCAACAGAAACACAGTGTTTCCGGGATTCTTGTTAAAATAGTGGCCAAATTGAGGCGGAGGGGTTAGGTTCGCCTCAACCACGTCCGTGCCGACAGGTCTGGCTGTCTGCCGTGGCTATGCCGCATGTGCAGGACGGACGTGAGAGGACAATGCCAAATTTCTGCGGGGGCAGGGAATTTCGCCAAGGATACGGGGTTTGGACGATGGGCCAGATTCAGTCGGTTGGAGATGTTCTGGGCCTGCTGCGGCGGCACGTGATGTTGATCCTGGTCGTGTCGTTTCTGGGCAGTGCATTTTCGGTCTGGTGGGTACTGAACCAGCCGCGCCTTTACGAGGCGACGGCGGTGGCGCAGATCGAGGCGGCCACGGTGGCGGATGCCGAGGGCAGCCCGTTGGCGGGCACCAGCGCGGATCAGCGGCTGCGCCTGCTGGAGCAACAGCTCATGGCGCGCGACAACCTGGTCGAGGTGATCGAGCGGTTCGGGCTTTATGCCGAAACCGAGCTGTCGCGCAGCCGCAAGGTGGCGCAGCTGCGCGAATCGGTGCGGATCACCCAGATCACCGATCCGAACGTGCCGCCCGGCATGACGCGCATCCCGACGGGCATGAGGATCGCCGTGACCCATAACGACGCGGAGGCGGCGGCCGACGTGGCCAATCATTTCCTGTCGCAACTGGTCGAACGCAATCGCGAACGTCGGTCCACCGCGGCGCTGCGCAATCTTGAATTCTTCGAGTCCGAAGCGCAACGGATCGAAGCCGAGATGGCGGCGCTGGAGGAGCAGATTGCCGATTTCAGGGAAGAAAACGCACGCTATCTCGGAGAGGGGATCAGCGCGCAGCGCGATGAACTGGGCACCTTGCGCTCGACCCTTCTCGAGATCGAACAGAGGATCATCGAGCTGGAGTCGTCGCGCACCCGCCAACGCGCCGAGGTGATCGAACGTCAGCGCGCGCTGCTCGAGGAACAGCAGGCGCTGATCGAGGCGCGGATTGCCCAGATCGAAGAGGCGATCGCCAGTTCACCGGAAGTCGAACGGCAGTTCGGGGTGCTGAACCGGCAGCTGGAGCAATTGCGCGAGCAATACGATATCGTGACCCGCCGTGCGACCGAGGCCGAGATGGGCCAACTTCTTGAAAGCCAGCAGAGAACCGAGCGGATCGAAGTTCTCGAAAACGCACTGGTGCCGGAAAACCCGGTTTCCGGAAGCCGCACGAAGCGCGCGGCGCTGGGCGGGGGCATGAGTCTTGTGCTGGGGCTTGCCATCGCCTTTCTCATCGAAATGCTGAACCCGGTGATCCGCACGCGGGCGCAGCTTGAACAGGCGCTGAACGTCAAGGCGGTGGTGGCAATCCCGAGACTGGAGACCCCGCGCCAACACCGCCGCCGCTGGGTCTTGCTGCTTTCGGTCCTGTTGGCGCTGGGTGCGGTGCTTGTGCTTGGCTGGCAGGTGATACGCGATGCGGTGGAGGCGGTTCTCGGGGCGCTTCAGCGGCGCCGGACCCAAGCCTGACCGTGCGGCGCCGCGCGCGTCAGTAGCCGTAGCTGTAGGCCATCGCGTCATCGGCTTCGGCCTGGTTGAGCACGACGCCGAGGAGTGGAACATCTTCGCCGATGCGGCGCATGGCTTCGTGCACCTCGTCGGGTCTGGTCTGCCCGCCCCCGATGATCATGAGGATACCGTCGAAATGATCCTTGAAGGCGATCACGTCGTCGAAGGCCAGTGCCGGGGGCAGATCGTAGAGCACGATGTCGGGGTCGAGTTCGTCCATCATCCGCGAAAGGGCGATCGCGGTTTCGGGCGCCTGAAGCAATTCGGCGGCATAGGATTCGACCCGCTCATTCATCGCCACGGCGAGATTCGTGCCGATATTGAGCGCGTTGCGGCCCAGCCGCTTGAACGCCTCGGTCACACCGGTCCGGCCACGCAGGAAATTCCCGATGCTGCCGGGATCATCCACGCCAAGAACCGTCGCGACGGACGGGTTGCGCATGTCCATGTCCATCAGGATGGTGCGGTGGGTTTCATACCGCGAGAGCGAAATGGCCAGGTTCACCGCCGTGAACGTCTTGCCGCAATCGCGGGTGGGCGAAGTGATCGCGACGCGTTTCCAGTCATGCTCGGCAAGGGTTCGCACCAGGCGGGTGCGCAGCACATCGAACGCCCCGTGGGCGGGATCGTGGCGGGTGGCCGTGATGATCAGATTGCGTTCGAGATGCCCGGCATCGACGGGTATGGAGGCCAGCCGCGGCCATGAGCGCCCGGGCATGGGCAGCGGTTCGGCGGACGGCGCCGGGGGGGCTGTGTCCTGATCCTGTCGATCACTCTCTCTCGGCGATTCCCGCGATGGTTCGGCCGGGGTGGTGCCCTCGGGATCGAGCGGCTGCGCAGCCTCGCCCAATTCGACCGTGCCCGCGTCGTCCGAGGTGATCTCGGCGGCCTCTTCCGACAGGTCGATGTCATCCCGCCGGGCGGGCGGGTATTCGTCGGGTGCGGCCGCGGCGATTTCGGCGATCAAACGGTCCCGCGCGGCCCGGTCGAGCCGGCGCCGCGTCTTGCGGGTCAGGGGGCGGTCATCAGACATGGCAGACCCCCGCCCGGATCGACGGATGGCAAAGCCCGCAGTTCTGTCGCGTCGCGCCTGTCACTCTCATGTCCTGCCATTGCACGCCCGTCGGCTTTGGGCGTTACCACGGAATTCTCCGTCTTTTGCCCCGATAAAACAAGGAAATGGGGCCAAATTATGCCTATTGTTCGGAAACACGCATCAAAACCCCATCAGGTTGGCGCGCGTGATCGCCTGGTCGACAAAGCGCGCGCGGTCGGTTTCGGGTTGCCAGCCCAGCACTGCCTTTGGCCTTGAATTGTCGAAGGGCGAGAGATGCGCGCGGCTTTTCCAGTCCTTCAGGGATGCGCGGCTGAGCCCCTTGCGGCGCAGAACCCGCGTCTTGAGCAGGAATTTCACCGCGTCGGCGGCGTGGAACACCCAGAGCGGGCCGGGTGAGACGCGGATACGCGCCCCGAGCGCCCGGTGGATCGCTTCGAAATAGCCCCGCGCCGAGAGCATCGGCTCTCCCACGAGGTTGAAGCTCTGGCCCGCGGCTCCTTCGACCTCGATCATCCGCACCAGCGCCTCCGTGCAGTCGTCGATCAGCACGAAGGGCAGGATGTTGCGTCCATGGCCCCAGATCCGGACCGCGCCCGCCCCGTGCCAGCGCCCGATGCCCCAGTGCTGCAACGGGCCGCCATGGCCGACCACGATCCCCGGCCGGGCGATCACGATCTCGATTCCGCCCCCGTGCAGTTCCATCAGTTGGCGTTCGCTTTCGGCCTTGGAACGGGCATAGATGTTGCGCGCCTCCAGCGGGCCGAAGCCGGTGTCCTCGGTAATGGTCTGGCTTGGGTCGGACATGTCGTAAGAGGCGATCGTGCCGGTATAGATCAGCCGCTTGACGCCTGCGTCGCGCGCTGCGCGGGCGATGCGCAGGCTCACCCCCACGTCGTTTTCAAGCGCGGCCTGCCATGTCGTGTCGAGCGATTTGGCGAGGTTGTAGACATGGGTGATGCCCTGCATCGCCTCGCGCAGCGCGTCCTCGTCGTAAAGCGAGGCGCTCACGGTCTCGACGTGGTCGGCGATATCGTCGAACGGGCCGCTGGACCCGCGCGAGAGCACGCGCACATCATGGCCGCGCGCCACCAGCGCGCGGGTCAGGGCGCGGCCGATAAAGCCGGTGCCGCCGATCACCATCACGTCGGGTTCGGGCTTGCCCCCGGGGCGGGGCAGTTCGGGGTCGGGGCGCAGCCGGGCCAGCGTCGCGTCGATGGCCTCCATCACCTGCACGGCGCTTTGAGCCGAGAACCGCGCATCAGGCGCGTGGCCTGCGCGGATCGCGCCATAAGTCGCGGCGCAAAGGCCGCGGAACGAAAGGCCATAGGGCGATTTCTGGTTGAGCGAGGTCAGTTGGCGCGCGGCGTTGCGCGTGCCTTCGCGCAGATGCGCCCAGGATCGCGCCAGTTCGGCGCGCAGCGGGTTCACCACCAGGTCCGAGGCGTTGGGCCGCGCGATCACCAGTGTGTCATTGGCATAATCGAGACGCGCCAGGCCCGAAGATCCGCGCAGGCGAACCGAGCGGTCGTCATGGGTTTCCACGAGGCTGAGCGTCAGGGTTACGTCCACTCCGCCGGCCCGGGCAAGGATGCGCCAGGATTGCGGTCGCGTGCCGCCCCCGGGCAGGGCGATCTCCTTGCCGGTTTCCAGGTGCAGGATCTCGGCCGGGCCGAACAGGTCGGTCATGAAGGCAAAGAGATGCGGGCCCAGTTCGAGCAGCAGGTTGCGGCTTGCTCGCAGGGGCCAGATGCCGAACGGCCCCGCACGCAAGGGGGCAAACGGAAAGGCCCAGGTGATCTCGGCGGTGGAGATACGGCCCAGTTGCCCCTCGGCCAGCGCGGTTTTCAGCCGTTGGTAGGAGGGCAGCCCGAGGAAATTGTGCCCGGGGGCGAACTGCACCCCGCGTGCCTTGGCGGCCTCGGCAATCTCGCGTGTCTCGTCGGCACCCAGCGCAACCGGCTTTTCCACCAGCACATGCAGCCCCGCCTTTATGCATTTCATGGCCAGCGGGTGATGAAGATGCGGCGGCGTCAGGATATGCACCGCATCGACCGCGCCGGCGGCGAGCATGTCGTCGAGATCGGTGAAGGCCTGCACGCCATATCCATCGGCGATCCCCCGCGCGGCGCTGGAGGACGGATCGCAGACGGCGGTGAGCTCAACGCCCTCGGTCGCGCGCAGCGCATCGGCATGCCAGCTTGCAATATACCCCGCCCCGATCAGGCCAACCCGTGTCTTTGCCATGCCGATCCCTCGACCCCTTACTTGTACTCGATTATTTCCATGTCCCAGCCGCGTCGCTTGCGCTTGTGATAGCGCATCGCACCGATGAGGTTGGGAAATTTCGACAGGAAAAGCAGGACCGAATGCCGCATCGCGGTCGCCAGCGGCAGACCGGCGCGGCGCAATCCCCGGACCGTGCGCACATAGGACAGCGAATAGAGTGCCAGCACGGCCAGGAGGAGTGGCCATGACATCACTGCACCCACGATCGCCAGGAAGGGCAGGACCGCTCCGAAAAGCCAGACCCGGCGCCGCTCCTTGACGAAATGGCCGGGGTGAAGGTCGCCCACCTGGGCAAATCCGTGACCCGAGCGGATCGCGCGTTGCCACCATTGGGCAAAGCTGTGCATTGCGGCGTCGTGATGCGTCATCGGCAGGGGCAGGCGATGAACGCGAAAGCCTGCGTCGCGCACGCGCACGCAAAGCTCGTCATCCTCGGCGGCGATGACATGCGGGTCGAACCCCTCCAGCCGGGCAAAGAGGTCACGTCGCACCATCATGTCGCCGCCGCAGGCATCTATATCGCCGGTCGGGCGGTGCCATTCATATTCGCACATCTCGTTGTAGATGCTGGCATGGGGCTCGATCTCGGCGCGCCAGCCGGTGATGATGCCGATATCGGGCGCCTCGTCCAGCGCGCGTGCCGCATGGGTCAGCCAGCCGGGTTCCAGCGTGCAGTCGCCATCGACGAATTGCACGTAGTCGGGCGGCGGCAGGTCGGCGGTCAGCACCGCGAACCCCGCATTGCGGGCACGCGCGGCGGTAAAGGGTTCGCTGGTGTCGAGCAGCACGACCTCGGCTCCGGCCTTGCGGGCCTCTTCGACCGATTCGTCTGTCGATCCGGAATCGACATAGACGAGCCGCCTTGCCTCGCCCTGCATCGAGGCCAGGCAATTGACAAGCCGCTGGCCCTCGTTGCGACCGATCACCACGGCGCCGATCACGGGATCTCTGGTGGCGGGTTTCGTCATGCTTGCGGCTCCGGGCGTTTCGGGGGGCGGGGTGCCCCCGGTATTGCATCGGCGACAAAGAGAGAGGCCAGGCGTGCGGCCTCGATCCGGCTGTCGAAGTCGCGGGCGACGATGGCGCGGCCCCGCGCCGCCATGGCGCGCGCGCGCTGGGGATTGTCAAGGACTGCGGCGATGGCGCGGGCCAGCGCGTCGGAATCGCCCGGTGGGCAGAGGTGCCCGGTCTCGCCGTCGCGCACCAGTTCGGGAATGCCCGCGATCTGCGTCGTGACGACGGGGGTTTCGCCCGCCAGCGCCTCCATCAGCACCACGGGCAGCCCCTCGGCAAAGCTGGGCAGGACGAGCAGATCGCTTTGCCCCAGCCTGTCGGCCACCTCGGATTGCGAGCGGTAGCCCAGGAAAGCGACCTTGTCGGCAAGGCCCAGATCGCGCGCCTGCGCCTCAAGCGCGGTGCGGCCCGGCCCGTCGCCGATGATCGACAGTCCGGGCGCATCCGGACCCATCCGGGCCAGCGCGTCAAACAGCACCGGCAACCCCTTGACCGCCGCCAGCCGCCCCACGAAGAGCGCCTGCCGCCCGTCGCGTCGTGGCGCGCGGCCATAGCGGGCGGGATCGACGCCACAATGCACGACATGCAGCTTGCCCCAGTGATCCGGTGCCGAAAACGCCATCGCCTGCGAGCGGCAGAACTCGGATATGCACGACACGAACGCCGCGCGGCGGATCTTCTCGTCAAGGCGCCAGTGAACCGGTTCGTAAAAGATGTCCGGCCCGTGCAGGGTAAAGGAATAGGGGATGCCCGACATCTCCGACGCCAGCATCGCGACGGTGCAGCTCGACTTGGCGATGTGGTTGTGCAGGTGGGTGACGCCCTTGCGTGCCATGTGGCGGGCCAGAAGCGCAGCCTCGGCGAAATAGATCAGTTGGTAGAGCAGGGCACGCGTGCCTCCCGGCGCCGTCCGGATGGCCAGTGTCAGTGCCCGCAGCCAGCCGCCGGGGCGGCGCAAGAGCCAGTGAAAATGCGCGCCGACGAGGCGGGCGGGGTTCTTCGCCGCCTCAAGCACGTGAAAGGTGCGGGCCGCTTCGGCTCGTTGTTCCTCGCCCACGTGATGCTCGGCCCCGGTGCGGCGGATCGAGCAAGTTTCGACCGCAAGACCGGCGTCGCGCAGTCCTGCGACTTCGCGCTGGATGAACGTGTCGGTGGCGCGCGGATATTCGCCGGTGAGATAGGCGATCTTCATGCCCGTGCCTCCAGCGCGTCGCACATACCCTGATCAAAGCGCGTGGGCGTCCAGCCCAGAACGGCCTTGGCATGGTCGTTGGAATAGCGCGCCGGGCGCATCCGCGCGCGCAAGGGGCGCGGGCGCAGAAGGCCCGGCAGGCGCGTTGCGAGGCCGGGAACACGGCTCAGCCCCGTGGCCAGCCGGTCGAGGAAGCGCCACGAAAGCGGCAGCACGATGGCGGGTGCCTTCGGGCCGAGCGCAGAGAGGAACCGCGCGCGGTCGGGCAGGTCGTCATCGACAAGGATCACAGGTTGCAGACCCGGGCCGGGCGGGTCGGTCTCGGCGGCGAGCACCAGCGCCTCGGCGCAGCTTTCGACCGAGACGAGCGGGATCTGCCCCGCGTCGCCCAGCCGGACCAGCAGCGGCCCCAAGCGCGGCCCCAGATGCGCGTTCCACAGCCGCCCCGGCCCATAGACCGCCCCGGGCCGCGCGATCCATCCGCCGAGCCCGGCACCCTGCAACATCTCTTCCTGCGCGAGCTTGGCGCGGGTATAGGCATCGCGGGCGTCGGGCGCCTGTTCCAACGGGCCATTCTCGTCGATCAGCGCGTTCTCGGGCAGGGCGTCCGCATCGTGAACGGCAATCGAACCGACCAAGACCAGGCGGGGCATTGGTGCCGTGGTGGACATCGCCTGGATCAGGCTCCGGGTGGGGGCGAGCGTATCGCGCTCCATCGCGGCGTCGTCGCCACCGAGGGCTGCGGCGCAATGGATCACCGCGTCGACATCCTTGACGGCCTTTGTCAGCGCACCATTGTCGCGCCCGAGATCGAAGGCGATGCATTCCACATCCGGCATTCCGGCAAACGGTGCACAACTTTGCCGCACCAGCGCGCGCACCTTGTGGCCACGCGCCAGCGCCGCCTCGACCGTCCGGCGCCCGATGAACCCGCCCGCGCCAGTCACCAGCAGGGTCATTGTGCCCATGGCATCGGCTCCGGCTTGTCGCAGCGGCTGGCAATCTCCATGGCGCCGGCGCGTCCCGCGTTCTGGATCGCCAAGGTCACCTCGGTCAGGTGCAGCGCGAAGTCGCCGGCGAGACGCGCCGCGCGCCCCTCGGCGATGGCGTCGAGCATCTCGGCCGGACCAAGCGCGAAATTCATTGCCGCGGCGCCGCGGCGTTTGACCTTTGGATGGGTTGGACCCTTGGGTTTGATGCGCTGGCCGAGGGGGCTCTCCAAAAGGCGGCGGCGAATGCGCAAGCGGCGGTGGAAACGCACCGGGGCGGCGTTGTTCCACGCCTCGCCCACCGACAGCACGCCCTTGTCGCCGATCACCCGGATCCGGTGGTCATGCGGGGCCGCGATCGAGCAGGTCAGCCGCGCGGGCGGCCCATCCTCGAAAAACAGGGTCGCCACCGAGAAATCGGGCGTGCCGCTGGCGCCCCCCGGCTTGTCGGGCAGGGCTTCTGCGCTGGCCGCAACGAGATGCGTGACCGGCCCGAACATGTTGATCAGCCAACTGAGGTAATAGCCCGCATGCTCGAGGGTGCAGCCAACGCGAAACTCGTCCCGATACGGCCAGGGCGCGCCGCTTTCGCTGATCCAGTCCTGCACGGGGGCCTGTGGAATGAACCCGTCGTCAAGCTCGGCATAGACAAGGCGCGGCGCACCGGCAACGCCGTCACGCAGGGCGTGGGCCAGCATCTGCGACGCCTCGCCCAGCATGGACGAGGGCGCCGAGGCCAGTTGCAGCCCGGCGTCGCGGGCCATCCGTGCCATCTCGCGCGCCTCGTCAAGGCTCAGCGCCATGGGCTTTTCGCAAAACACGTGGTGCCCGGCCGAGAGCGCGGCACGGTTGATCGCGCCGTGCGATGCCGGATTGGTCAGGTTCAGCACGAGCCCGCCCCGGGGCAGCGCGGCAAGGGCACGGTCCAGGTCGGGATACCCGGGAATATCCCAATGCGTGCAGAAGGCTTGCAACCGCGCGCCGTCGCGGTCATGCGCGCCGACGATATGCACACCCGGAAAGGTGGCAAGCCCTGTCATGTAGAGATCGGCGACAAAACCGCAGCCGACAATAACAACCGATTTCATTGCCGCCCTCCAAGGCATGACGGCGCCGCCCGAAACCGGGTTCGGGCAGGGAAAACGGGGAATGCGGCCATATTGATCCGCCTCATGGCTCTTGTCATCTCGATCAGGCGGCTTCAGAACATCGAAAGTTGTCATTACTGGGGCGATACCCGATCGTAGGGTGCTGATACCGGAAAATGCCATGAAAAAACATAGGATTCCAGACAGCGGCACAACCGGAGGAGGAGACGCGTGAAGATTCAGGTCGCAGAGGGGGAAATCGCGGTCAATCTGCACGACACCGGGGCGCTGATCGATGCCGTTCGGAGTCGGCTGCGGGCCGGCGAGGGCTTTGCATTGGCCACGGTCAATCTCGATCATCTTGTGAAACTGGGCCAGGATTCGGATTTTCGCGCCGCCTATCGGGCCCAGGATTTCGTGGTCGCAGACGGCAATCCCATCGTCTGGCTGGCGCGGCTGGCGGGCGAGCGTCTGTCTCTTTTGCCGGGGTCGGACATGGTTGTGCCGCTGGCGCGGCTCGCCGCCCTGGAGGGCGTGAAACTGGGCCTTGTCGGCTCGACCGACGAGAGTCTTGCCGTCGCTGGCGCGGCGCTCGAAGAGAGGGTGCCGGGCCTCGAGATCGCCGCGCGAATCGCACCGCCCATGGGTTTCGACCCGGATGGGCCGCAGGCGAGTGAGATCCTGCGCGATTTGCAGGCGGCGGAGGTGGGGCTGGTCCTTCTGGCGCTGGGCGCGCCGAAACAGGAAAGGCTGGCCGCGCGCGGCCGGGCCGAGGTGCCAGACATCGGGTTCGCGTCGATCGGCGCGGGGCTTGATTTCCTGTCGGGGGCGCAAAGGCGCGCGCCGAGATGGGTGCGGGCGATCGCGATGGAATGGGCGTGGCGGATGTTCAGCGCACCCGCACGTCTCGTGCCGCGCTATGCGCGCTGTTTGGCGATCCTGCCGGGGCATATGTGGCGCGCCTTGCGGATGCGCTGGCGAGGATGACCGCGGCCGTTGCGTGCCGGGCGCGGGTCGGGCAGAGCTCAAGCCATTGGAAAACTGAGTATTTCTGGCAAGATGAAGGGGTCAGTCGAGACGCCGGAGAGGTCTGCGCCGCCCCAGCAGCCGATCCTTGATCCGTCCCTTGAGACCGCGCGGCGGAGGAATTTCGATGGCCTGCTCGAAGCTGGTGCCGGAAAGGTCAGGATCGTGCCAGAGCGCCAGTTCGACGCCCCATTTCGCCGATTGATCGGGGGCGAGCCCGTCGGGAATGCCCATGCGCGTGGCCAGCATCCCGGGCATCCAGTCGGAAATGACGATGTCGGGAAAGCGATCGGCCAGGTCGGCCACGACTGCGCGGGTCAGGATGCGCGCGGCGCCCTTGGACACGGAATAGGCCGCCGAGGCGGGAAGCGGGTGCAGGTCGGCAAAGGTCGCGACGTTGAGGATGCGGCCGAATCCTGTCTCTGCCATCCGGTCGAGCGCGAGGCGGGTGGCGGCGAAGGTGCCGCCGAGATTGACATTCACGGTTTGCATGAAGCTTTCGGGGGTTTCGTCGAAAATGTCGCAACGCGGATAGAGCGCCGCGTTGTTGATCAGCAGGGTGAGGGGGCCGAGCGCGTCGGCCTCTTCGAACGCGTGTCGCAGGCTGTCGAAATCGCTCACATTCGCGATGACGGGCGTGATCCGGCCCGAGCCGTTTGCCGTTTCGGCAAGGCTTTGCGCATCGCGCCCGACTGCCGCGACCCGCATCCCGCGCGACGCCAGCGCGCGCGCCAGCGCCCGGCCCAACCCGCGACCCGCGCCGGTGACAAGCGCCACGCCCGATTTCACCCTGTCGTCATCACGCGCCATTGCGTCCCTCCCGGTTTATCGCATCGGCCACCCGCAGCGCCTGCGCGGCGATGCTGAGCGAGGGGTTCACCCCCATCGAGGTCGGAAAGAACCCCGCATCCGCCCCCCAGAGATTGGCGACGTCATGCGCCCGCCCGTCGCCACGCAGCACCGCGCGTGCCGGGTCATCGCCAAAGCGCATCGTGCCGGAAGGGTGGCCGAAATTCAATTCCGGCCGGCGGGTCAGGAACATCTTGCGCTGGCCGCGCAGGGCGCGCGCGATCTCGCGGCGGAAGAGGCGACGGCGGGCGCGCAACTCGTCATGGATGCGGTAGTCGATCGCGATCTCGTCGCTGTCACCCTCGGGTGGCAGCACCCGGTTGTCGTCATAGGGCAGGTCTTCGAGCAGGCCGACGAAGATCTTGGCAGTGCCCAGAAGCTTGGCCGCGATTGCCGCCGGAATACGGCTGAGGCCCGCCGCACCGGGAATGCGGCCCAAGCCGGAGTTTTCGACCAAGCCCCTGAGATACCAGGCTATTTCACCGTAGGAGGCGGCCACGCCCATGGCCTGCACCATGCCCAGCCGCTGCCCCTCGCGCCAGTAGAGATCGCGCAGGCCAATCGCCTTAGACGGGCTTGGGTCAGTGCCGCCGGGCCAGATCGCGAACATCTCGTTGAGATGGAACATCAGGCCCCGCCCTACCAGGCCACTGGTATTGGCCACACCCTGCGGGAACGTTTCGCAGGAAGAGGCGAGGCAGAGCCGCGGAGAGCCGAGCGCGCCACCGGCGAGCACGACATGATCGGCCGTGAGGGTCAGCACCTCGCCCGCGCGCCGCACCTCGAGCTCGGTGATGCGCTGGCCGTCGCCGAGAAGGCGCGTGACCGCGCAGCGGTCGAGCAAGGCCGCGTTGCCGGTGGCCAGCGCCGGTTCGACCCCGGCGGAGCGTCCATCCATCTTGCACGCATGCGGGCATTTGAAGCCAAAGCACCCCTTGCAGCCGGGCAGATTGGCGATGGCGGAGTGCAGCGCATAGGGGTGCAGCCCCTGCGCGCGCAGCCGTTCGGTCAGGTGCTGATCGCCCCGCGACAGGGGCGGCGGCGGGGCGAGGTTGGGGCAGGGTGTTTCGGACAGGGGGTCGGGCGTGCCGCAGACCCGGTAAAGCGCCTGCGCCCGGTCGAGCCATGGCGCGAACTCGGTCCATGACACGGGCCAGCCGCCGGTCGGGTGCGGGCGCGCTTCGGAATGGTCGAGGTCATGCGGCTCGGGCCGCTCGAGCGTGGCGGCATAGAACACGGATGATCCGCCAAGGCCGGCGCCAAGCGGGGCGAAGAACCGGGCCTCGCGCCCGTCCACCCTGGCGCGCAACTGTCCGGGCCAGAACCCGCGCGCGCTCCGCGCCTCGGGCACGAAGATCCCGGGCGAGAGCGGTGTCTGCTCGGACCGGTGCCCGGCAGGGCCCTTTTCGACGAAAAGCACCTTGCGCCCGGCTTCGGCCAGCGCCCGGCCCGTGGTGCCGCCGCCGATCCCGGTGCCGATCACGATCACGTCCCAATGCCGTTGCGTGATTTCCCGGCTCATGGTCCTGCCCTTTCGAAGACGGGTTCAAAAAGCGGTGCCAGTGCCCGCGCGGCGCGGTTGGTCAGGTGGTTGTTGTCGAAATACCAGCTTTCGCCATCCTGCATCACCGTGCATTCCGACGCATCGCACAGTTTCGGCCAAGGGTCGATCAAGTGCAGGTCTCCGGCTTCGAGCCACGGCGCAAAAAGCGCCTCGCCCGGCGCGGCCCGCGCCTCGGCCTGATCGCGAGGCAGCGAAAGCGGCGCGTTCTCGGGGGTGAGCTGCCCATGCGCAAGCTGTCGCGCCACCGTGCGACTGTCGTAGAACGGTATCTCGGGCGGTTGGCGCAGCACGAAGATCCGCTCGAAGTTCTGTTCGAGAACGGGCAGGCTTGCCTTGAGCGCGTTGCTGAACACCTCCGCGTTGGTCCCGCCGTCATGACCGGCCAGCGCGATGGTGTTCCGCGCATCCCGCCCGACGCCCGTGCCGGTGGCGTAGTAGGACCAGCGCCCCACCAGCAGAAGATTCTGTACGGAATCCAGCGAGGCGAGCCCGGCGCGGATCGTGGCATTGGCAATGGTGCAGGCCGCATCATCGGCCGGCGTGGCATAGCTCTCGCGTTTCTCGATCCCGAAAAGCGGCGGGCAGCCCGCCCGCCAAATCAGGAGCGCGGGCGTGTCCGCCTGATGCGCGGCCTGATCCAGTCCTTCTTTCATGGCGCGCAGGTGGCTGTCGCCCCAGATCACGATGCGTGGCGCGCCCTCGGGCCCGATGGGGCAGAGTTCGACCCAGGCAAAATGGCCCTCCGTGGCCGTCTGACAGCGCGAGAAATCCTGAAGGAAATCGGCCGAGGCCGCGATATGGGTCCGGGTCTCGGGGCCGAACCGCCCGGGCACCCCGTCCTTGACATAGGCCAGTGCGCCGATCGCCAGCATCGCCCCCGTGGGCAGTGCCAGCGCGCCCAGCACCGGCCAGCCGCGCGCGCCCTCGATCCGTCGGAACGGCAATTCGACATAGCGCCACGAGACCACTGCCAGCCCGAAGGAAAGCACCATCCAGCCCGCGGCCTCCCACGGGCCGGCATAGCCGTCGCGCCAGTATTTCGACAGGACCAGCACCGGCCAGTGCCAGAGGTAGAGCGAATAGGAAACCTGTCCGATGAACACCGGCAAAGGGGCCGAGAGCGCCCGATTGACCGGGTTGGCCTGCCGCCCGTTCAGGATCAGCAAAACCGTACCCGCCACCGGAATCGCCGCCTGCCAGCCCGGAAACCCGCCCGGTTCGATCCACAACAGCCCGCCCAGCACCAGTACGAGGCCCAGCCAGCTCAACCCCGGGTGCCAGGAAAACCGCGCCTGCCGCGATTGGCCATGGATCGCCAGCAATACCCCGGCCAGAAGCTCCCACGCGCGGAAAGGGAAAAGGTAAAAGGCGGTGGTCTGGCTTTGTGGCGTGATCCAGACCGATGCGGCGAAAGAGGCGGCAAAACCGACGATCAGCGCCCAGAGCAGCACCCGCCGCGACGCCTTGAGCAGCAACATCACGAGCGGCAGCAGGATGTAGAACTGTTCCTCGACCGCCAGCGACCAGGTGTGCAACAGTGCTTTCATATCCGCACCGATGTCGAAATAGCCCTCGCCGCGCCAGAATAGCACGTTCGAGAGATACACCGTGGCTGCGATCAGCGACTTGCCGAATTCGCGGAACTCGAAAGGCAGGAACACGACCCATGCGGCCATGGCCGTCACGCCAGCCATGGCGAAATAAGCCGGGGCAAGCCGCTTGACCCGCCGGATATAGAACCGCGCCAGGTGCAGTCGCCCGTTCTCGGACAAGTCACGCCACAGGATGCCGCCGATCAGGTAGCCCGAGATGACAAAGAACACGTCGACCCCGGCAAAGCCCCCTGCCATACCCGGCACGTCGAAATGGTATAGCACGACCGCGAGGACCGCGATCATGCGCAGCCCGTCGATCTCGGGCCGATAGGTGGGGTGAGGCAGGCTCGAAATGGTGCTCTCCGGGGTTGGTTCGCGAAATGGCAATGATGAACGTGGCATTTAATGCCGGAAAGGGGCAGAAATTGCACCGCTTCTTTGCGAATTTGCGGCAAGCACGCGAAACAGGCTCAAAAGGAGGGCGTCATGCCGGTGAGGGTCGAGAAGAACGGTGCGGTCTGGACGGTGATCCATTCCCGCCTCGAGGCGCGCAACGCGATGGACGTGGAACACGCCCGCGCGCTTTACGCGGCGTTTCTGGAGTTCGAGTCGGATGACAGCGCCGCGGTGGCCGTGTTCTGGGGCGAGGGCGGGGCCTTCTGTGCGGGCTGGGATCTCACGCAGGTCGCGGCACTGGCCGGGGACGACGCCTGGGCGGCGCTCGATTTCGCCGAAGAGGGGCACGTGATCGGCCCGATGGGGCCGTCGCGGCTCGACCTTTCCAAGCCGGTGATCGCGGCCATCGAGGGGCCGGCGGTGGCGGGCGGGATGGAACTTGCCGTCTGGGCCGACATGCGCGTGATGGGGCATGGGGCCTTCATGGGCGTTTATTGCCGCCGCTGGGGCGTGCCGCTCATCGACGGGGGCACGGTGCGCCTGCCCCGGCTGGTGGGCGAGGGGCGTGCGATGGACATGATCCTGACCGGGCGCAAGGTGACTGCGGAAGAGGCATTGCGTATCGGGCTTTGCGAATACGTGGTGCCCGACGGCACGGCGCGCGACCGGGCCGAGGAACTCGCCCACCAGATCGCCCGTTTCCCACAGGGCTGCCTGCGCGCCGACCGTGCCTCGACCCGCGCACAGGCGGGCCTGGATCAGCGCACCGCCCTGCGCCAGGAATGGGAGGGCAGCAAGGGCATGGTTCAGGCCGAGGGCGCCAAGGGGGCCGCGCGCTTTGCCGGGGGCAAGGGGCGACATGGGGATTTCGGCGACATCTGATTGCGTGTAAGCCCGTGCGATACCGCGCGAAAGGCCGCCCCACATGGATTCGCAACTCGACATCTTCCTTGCCACCGCCCCGGGGCTTGAGCCTGCCTTGCGCGACGAGGCCCAAGAGGCTGGGTTCGAAGCCCCGCGCGTGGTGCCCGGCGGAGTGGAAACGCGCGGTGGCTGGGCCGAGGTCTGGCGCGCAAACCTTGTCCTGCGCGGGGCGGGGCGGGTGCTGGTGCGGGTGGGGGCCTTTCGCGCCATGCACCTTGCACAGCTCGACAAGCGCGCGCGCAAGTTCGACTGGGCCGCGTTCCTGCGCCCGGATGTGCCGGTGCGGGTCGAGGCGACCTGCCACAAGTCCCGCATCTATCACGACCGCGCGGCCGCCCAACGCATCGAACGCGCCATATCCGAAACGCTGGGCGCGCCGGTCTCGCCCACGGCCGCCCTGCGGGTGATGGTGCGGATCGAGGATGACCTTTGCACGATGAGCCTCGACAGTTCGGGCGAGCCGCTGCACCGGCGCGGCCACAAGCAGGCGGTGGGCAAGGCGCCGATGCGCGAGACATTGGCGGCGCTTTTCCTGCAGCAATGCGGGTTCACGGGTGCGGAACCGGTGCTCGACCCGATGTGCGGTTCGGGCACCTTTGTCATCGAGGCCGCCGAGATCGCGGCCGGTCTGCCCCCGGGCCGCGACCGGGACTTTGCCTTCATGCAATTCGCAAATCATGATCCGGCGGGCTATGCCGCGTTCAGGGCCGAGGCACTGGCCCGGGTCGAGGCACCCGCACCGATGTTTCACGGCTTCGACCGCGACCAGGGCGCGATCCGCATGGCCACGCAGAATGCCGAGCGGGCGGGCGTGGCCGGTCTCACCCGCTTTGACTGCCAACCCATCGCCGATCTTGCGCGCCCCGACGGCCCGCCCGGCCTGATGATCGTGAACCCGCCCTATGGTGCGCGGATCGGCAACAAGAAGCTGCTTTACGCGCTTTACGCCGCGCTGGGCAAGGTCGCGCAAGAGCGCCTGACAGGCTGGCGCGTGGGGCTGGTGACGAGTGAGACCGGATTGGCCAGTGCCACCGGTCTGCCCTTCGGGGCCCCGGGGCCGCATGTCGCCCATGGCGGGCTCAAGGTGCGGCTGTGGCAGACTGGCCCGCTTTCCTGATATGTTACAGATGACCGAATAAATTTAGACTTAAAGTAACAAAAGGCTTGCTCCGAATCGCATTCGCACATATCACCGACCATGCGGTCGGGTATTGGGAGATATCCCGCCGCATCCCGGTTTGCCGTAACGAAATCGGGTGCGAGGTCGGAAACGCGCGGGTGTTTCATGCGAGATCGTGGCAAGATCGGCAGGACACACCATTCGAGGAGGAACCATGCCAGACGCTTTCATCTGCGATGCCACCCGCACGCCCATCGGCCGCTATGGTGGCGCGCTGTCGTCGATCCGCACCGACGATCTTGCCGCCCATCCCATCGCCGCGCTGATGGCGCGCAATCCGGATGTGGACTGGTCCAGCCTCGATGACGTGATTTATGGCTGTGCCAACCAGGCGGGCGAGGACAATCGCAACGTGGCGCGCATGGCCTTGCTTCTGGCCGGTCTGCCGGTCGACGTGCCCGGCGCCACGATCAACCGGCTTTGCGCCTCGGGGCTTGATGCGGTGGGCACCGTGTCGCGGGCGATCCGGGCGGGCGACTACGACATGGCGATTGCCGGCGGCGTCGAATCCATGTCGCGCGCGCCTTTCGTGATGCCCAAGGCCGAAACCGCCTTTTCCCGCGCCAATGCAGTCTATGACACCACCATCGGCTGGCGTTTCGTCAATCCGAAGATGAAGGCGCAATACGGCATCGATTCCATGCCCCAGACCGCCGACAACGTGGCCGCCGACTACCACATCAGCCGCGAGGACCAGGACACCTTTGCCGCCCGCAGCCAGGCGCGCTGGGACGCGGCGCAAAAGGCCGGTGTCTTTGCCGATGAAATCACCCCGGTCGAGGTGCCGCAGCGCAAGGGCGATCCCGTTCTGGTCGATACAGACGAACACCCCCGTCCCGGCACCGATGCGGCCAGGCTGGCCAGGCTCAAGGGCGTGAACGACCCCGAGCTCAGCGTGACCGCGGGCAATGCAAGCGGTGTCAATGACGGTGCGGCGGCGATGCTGATCGCGAGCGAGGCTGCGGCGGCCAAGCACGGCCTTGCCCCCATGGCGCGCATCGTCGCGATGTCGGCGGCCGGAGTCGAGCCGCGGGTGATGGGCATCGGCCCCGTGCCTGCCAGCCAGAAGGTGCTGAGCCGCGCCGGTCTCAACATCGGCGAAATGGATGTGATAGAATTGAACGAGGCTTTCGCGGCCCAGGGGCTTGCCACGCTGCGTGCCCTTGGCGTTCCCGACGACGCCCCCCATGTGAATCCCAATGGCGGGGCCATCGCCATTGGCCACCCGCTGGGCATGTCGGGGGCGCGCATGGCGCTCTCGGCGGCCTATCAATTGAAACGCACGGGCGGGCGCTATGCGCTTTGCACAATGTGCGTGGGCGTGGGCCAAGGGGCCGCGCTCATCCTTGAACGCGTCTGAGGGAGGATCCCGACATGTATGCACAGATGATCAAGACCGCCGGAACCGGGGTGAAGCCCCGCGAAGAGATGACGCCCGAAGAGGCGGCGTTTCAGGACAAGATCGACGCCGATATCAAGATCGAGCCCAAGGACTGGATGCCCGACGATTACCGCGCCACGCTCATCCGCCAGATCGGACAGCACGCGCATTCCGAGATCGTCGGCCAACTGCCCGAAGGCAACTGGATCACCCGCGCACCCACGCTGGAGCGCAAGGCGATCCTGCTGGCCAAGGTGCAGGACGAGGCGGGCCATGGGCTCTATCTCTATTGCGCGGCCGAAACGCTGGGCGTTTCGCGGGACGAGTTGACTGATGACCTGCTCTCGGGGCGGATGAAATACTCCTCGATCTTCAATTATCCCACGCTCAACTGGGCCGATATCGGCGCGGTGGGCTGGCTGGTTGATGGTGCCGCGATCATGAATCAGGTGCCGCTTCAGCGCACCTCCTATGGCCCCTATTCCCGCGCGATGATCCGCATCTGCAAGGAAGAGAGCTTTCACCAGCGCCAGGGCTACGACATCATGATGAAGATGGCCCAGGGCACCGAAGCGCAGCGACGCATGGCGCAGGATGCGCTCAACCGGTTCTGGTATCCTTCGCTGATGATGTTCGGCCCCTCGGACAATGAAAGCGTGCATTCGGCGCAATCCATGGCGTGGAAGATCAAGATCGACAGCAATGACGAGCTGCGCCAGCGTTTCGTCGACCAGACCGTGCCGCAGGCCGAATACCTCGGCCTGAGCATCCCCGATGACAAGCTCAAGTGGAACGAGGAGCGCGGTCACTACGATTTCTCGGAACCCGACTGGACCGAGTTCTTCAATGTCCTCAAGGGCAAGGGCCCCTGCAACACCGAGCGCATGAACGATCGCAAGCGCGCCTGGGAAGAGGGTGCGTGGGTGCGCGACGGGCTGATGGCCCATGCTCAGAAACGGGCCGCCCGCAAGGTCGCGGCGGAATAAGGAGACCGGCAGATGAAAAACGAATGGCCCCTGTGGGAAGTCTTCATCCGCGGTCAGCATGGCCTGTCGCACCGTCATGTCGGTTCGCTCCACGCGCCCGACGCGGAAATGGCCGTCAAGAACGCGCGCGACGTCTATACCCGCCGCAACGAGGGTGTGAGCATCTGGGTGGTCGAGGCGCGCCATATCACCGCGACCAACCCCGGCGACAAGGGCCCGATGTTCGAGCCGTCGGAATCCAAGATCTATCGCCACCCGACCTTTTTCGACATTCCCGATGACGTGGGGGCGATGTGATGGCGACCAGGGACAACTCCGGCGATCTCTTCGAATTCCTGCTGCGTATGGGCGACAACACCCTAATCCTCGGGCATCGCGTGTCCGAATGGTGCGGCCATTCGCCGGTTCTGGAAGAGGATATCGCGCTGGCCAATACCGCGCTTGACCTCATCGGCCAGACCCAGCTCTGGCTCGGCCTTGCCGGCGAGGTCGAGGGGCAGGGCCGTAGCGCCGACGATCTGGCCTTCCTGCGCGACGCCTGGGATTTCCGCAACGTGCTCATGGTGGAGCTGCCCAACGGCGATTTCGGGCAGACCCTGATGCGGCAATTCCTGTTCGACGCGTGGCAGGAGCTGATGCTCGACGCGCTCAAGGGGTCAAGTGATGCGCGCGTTGCCGAGATCGCCGCCAAGGCTGCGAAAGAGGTCGCCTATCACGTCGAACGCTCGGGCGACACGGTGATCGGGCTGGGCGACGGGACCGAGGAAAGCCATGCACGGATGCAGGCGGCACTCGATTACCTTTACCCTTACGTGGGCGAGATGTTCGAAAGCGATGCCGTGGATGCGGCCGTGGCCAAGGCCGGCATCGCCCCCGACCCGGCCAGCCTGCGAGACGCCTATGACGCGAAACTGTCCGCCGTGATGAGCGAGGCGACGCTGACGATTCCTGACGACCGCTTCGCCCATAACGGTGGGCGCACGGGGCGGATGCATACCGAACACCTGGGCCATATCCTGACATCCATGCAATGGTTGCAACGTGCCTATCCGGGGGCGAACTGGTAAACCCATGGCCGCCTCGGTGGAACAGATATGGGAATGGCTCGACCAGGTGCCCGATCCCGAGATCCCGGTGATCTCTCTCGTCGACCTGGGCATCATCCGGGGTGTCGAATGGCAGGGTGACACGCTTCGGGTCACCGTAACGCCGACCTATTCGGGCTGTCCTGCGACCTCGGTCATCAATTTCGAGATCGAAAAGGCCCTGCGCAGCCATGGCATCGAGAAGCTGGAGTTGAAACGCCAGCTGTCGCCGCCCTGGACCACCGACTGGCTCACCGAAACGGGGCGCGAAAAACTCGAGAAATACGGCATCGCCCCGCCACAGCCCGCGGGCGGGCCGCAACGCTGCCCGCATTGCGGCGGGATCCATCTCGAACGGATCTCGCAATTCGGCTCGACCCCTTGCAAGGCGCAATGGCGCTGCAAGGACTGTCTTGAGCCCTTCGACTATTTCAAGTGTATCTGAGGAGACCGCGAATGGCGCGATTCCACGATCTCAAGATTACCGATATCCACCACACGATCCGCGATGCGGTGGTCCTGACCCTTGAACCCGACGACCCGGCGGCCTTCGACTTCATCCAGGGCCAATACCTGACCTTCCGCCGCGATTTCGACGGCGAAGAGCTGCGCCGCTCCTATTCGATCTGCTCGGGCCGGCACGAAGGCAAGCTCCAGGTCGGGATCAAGCGGGTCGAGGGCGGGGCCTTCTCGAATTTCGCCAACGAGGAATTGAAGGTCGGCGACACGTTGCAGGCGATGGAACCGATGGGCGGGTTCCACACGCCGCTCGACCCTTCCAACGCGAAGAATTATCTCGGTTTCGCGGGGGGCTCGGGCATCACGCCGGTGCTGTCGATCGTGAAAACCACCCTCGCCACCGAGCCGCGATCGACATTCACGCTCGTTTACGCCAACAAGGGCGTCGCCAGCATCATGTTCCGCGAGGAACTGGAGGACCTGAAAAACCAGTATCTTGGCCGGCTTTCGGTGATCCATGTCCTGGAACAGGACGCGCAGGAGATCGACCTATTCACCGGCATGGTGACCGAAGAAAAATGCGCGCAGCTCTTCCGCACATGGATCGACGTCGAAAGCGTCGATACCGCCTTCATCTGTGGCCCCGAGCCGATGATGCTTGGCATCGCCAGGGCGCTGCGCGATCACGGCCTTGACGACGCTCAGATCAAGTTCGAGCTTTTCGCCAGCGCCCAGCCCGGCCGCCTCAAAAGCAAGGTGGTCTCGAAGCAGGCGGGCAAGCAGGCCAACCAGGCCGAGGTCGCGATCACGCTTGACGGGGCGACCCAGACCATCACCACCGCCAAGGACATGACCATTCTCGACGCCGCGCGGCAGAACGCGATGGATGCGCCCTTTGCCTGCACGGCGGGGGTCTGCTCGACCTGCCGCTGCCGGGTGATCGAGGGCGAGGTCGAGATGGTCGCCAACCATGCGCTCGAGGATTACGAGGTCGAGAAGGGATACGTGCTGTCGTGCCAGTCCTTCCCCGTCACCGACCGCGTCGTCGTAGATTATGACCAGTGAGGGCCGGGAAATGGATGACATGAGCCTCAAGGACTATCTTGCCGAAGGCGGGATGCTGACCAGCCCCGCCAACGTGCCGCCGCGCTACCGTGCCGAGTTGCTGAAGCTGATGGCCACCTTCGTCGATTCTGAACTGGCCGGCGCCGCGGGCTTTGCCGACACGATCAATCGCGGCCCCGGAATCAAGGAACGGATCGCCGCTGCCAAGATCGTGCTGGAAAAGACCGACAATGCCGACAAGGTTTTGAAAATCATGGGTGATTTCGGTGCGGATGAGGTGCGCTATGCCAATCATCACCCTTGGACCGCGCGGCTTGACCGTGATGCCGACATCGGCACCCGGCGCGTTGAACATGACATGCGGCTTGCCGTCTTCAACTACCCGCTTGAGGGCTGGGGCGACGCGGTGGTGATGAACCTGCTGATGGGGCAGGCCGTGGGCGTGCAGATGGGCGAATTCGTCAAGGTGAGCTATCAGCCGCTGGCCGAGGCGTTCCGCGACATCGCCCCGGTCGAGGCGCGCCATGCGGAACTTGCCCATGAAGGGATCGGACGCCTGATCGCCGAAGGCCAGAGCGACCAGCTTCAGGCCAGCGTGGACTACTGGTGGCCCCGCGTGGCGGCCAGTTTCGGCATCGGCAATCCCGACCGGTTCGAGGCGCTGCGAGAGATGGGCCTGCGACACACACCCAATGCCGAGTTGAAATCGGCATGGCAGGCGCGCGCCGGCGACACGCTGTCGCAACTGGGACTCAAAGCCGCATAGCCCAGGACCGAATTCCGTGCGGGAATTCGGTCAGGTATCTGCCTCAGATCCACATCGGCGGACGCGGGCGTCAGTCGCTCCAGCCGCCCAGCCCGACCCCGAAATCAACGCCCTTGGCGCCGAAATCATAGCCCAGGCTGACGTCGCCATAGACATCGTCGTCAAGATAGGCAGCGCCGATATTGGGCCGCACGCTCTGCGACCCGAGCTTGTAGTCGAGTCCGAGCGAAACCGCGCCTTCGTTCGGCTCATCGTCGGAAAATACACGTGCGCCGACGGCAACGTCGCTCGAGCCGCCGCCAAAGACATAGGAAATGCCGAAGCCGAAGGACGGATCGGCCTGCAGGGCAGGCGCAGAAATAGCCAGTGCCAGACCGCTGGCAACCACGATGCGTTTCATGACTGTTCTCCTCTCCCGGGTCGGTCGCTTCACGCGACCAGTGTGGCTTTAACATAGGAAATCCTCTCCACGCGTGCCACTCACACGGCAACAAATCGCGCATCGGGGCGATCACACTGTCTTGAGCCCGCCCAGCGTCAGGTTGCTCACCAGCGTGGCATATTCGCGCCGCGCCGCCTCGTTGGCCTGGCTGTTCCACATGTAGAACCAGTTCAGCATCCCGAACACCGACATGGTGGCGGCGCGCAGCTTGGCGGGTTGCCCGTCGAACCGCTCGGGCGCGATCCGCGCGAGGATTGCCGCCATGTGACCCACCATGTCGCGCTGATAGGATCGCAGGATCTTCTGCTGATCCTCGGGCAGGGCCGAAAGGCCGCTGGCCTGTACCCGGTGCTCGTCATCCGCGCCCTGGTAGGCCATCAGGATTTCCAGCACGGTCTTGCGCAGCGCCTCTTCGGGCGGCCCGTCACCCGGCCGGATCGCGCAGATCCGGTCGCGCAGCTGGCTCAGGTAATTGTCGAGCAGGTCGAAGAGCAGCGCGTCCTTGCTGTCATAGTAGTGGTAGATATTGGCCTTCGAGATCCCGCATTCGCGCGCCAGCATCGCCATCGACGCCCGGTCGAACCCCTGGTCGGCAAAGACCCTGGCTGCCGACTTGAGGATCTGCGCGCGCTTCTCCCCGTGATCTTTTGCAATCGTTCGCGCCAAGGGATCACTCCTTCGGGCGGTTGTCGACCACGCGCCGCGCCTTGCCCTGGCTGCGCTCGACCCTGCCTTCGGGGTGGATTTCGATCTTCGTGGAAATGCCGACAACCGACTTGATGTGATGCGCCAACTCGCGGGCCGAGGCGGCGCGGGCCTCGTCGTCGGCCTGATCGGGGGTGCATTCGGCATGGACGATCATCGCGTCCATGCGCTCCTTGCGGATCAGTTCGATCTGGAAATGCGGGGCAAGGCCCGCGCATTTCATGATCTGCTCCTCGATCTGGGTGGGGAACACGTTGACGCCGCGCAGGATGATCATGTCGTCCGAACGTCCGGTGATCTTTTCCATCCGCCGCATCGAGCGCGCCGTGCCGGGCAGGAGCCGCGTGAGATCGCGGGTGCGATAGCGGATCATCGGCAGACCTTCCTTGGTCAGCGTGGTAAAGACCAGCTCGCCCATTTCGCCGTCCTCGACCACCTCGCCGGTTTCGGGGTTGATGATCTCGGGAAGGAAATGATCCTCCCAGATATGCAGGCCGTCCTTGGTTTCGACGCATTCATTCGCCACGCCCGGCCCCATCACCTCGGAAAGGCCATAGATGTCGACCGCATGCATGTCGAACGCCTGCTCGACCTCGCCGCGCATCGCGTTGGTCCAGGGTTCGGCGCCAAAGATCCCCACGTCGAGCGAACATGCGCGCGGGTCGATCCCCTGTCGCTGGAACTCCTCGAGGATGTTGAGCATGTAGGACGGGGTCACCATGATGGTGCCGGGCTCGAAATCCTGGATCAGCGTGACCTGCCGCTCGGTCATCCCGCCCGAGATCGGCACCACCGTGCAGCCCAGTTTCTCGGCCCCGTAATGCGCGCCCAGACCCCCGGTGAAAAGCCCGTAACCATAGGCCACGTGCACGATGTCGCCGGGTCGCGTCCCGCTCGCGCGCATCGAGCGCGCCACGAGGCTGGCCCAGGTGTCGATGTCCTTCTCGGTATAGCCCACGACCGTCGGCTTGCCGGTCGTGCCCGAAGAGGCATGCACCCGGATAATGCGCTCGCGCGGCACCGCAAACAGGCCAAAGGGGTAATTGTCGCGCAGGTCGGTCTTGGTGGTGAAGGGAAACTTCGCCAGGTCCGCAAGAGTCTTGAGGTCGTCGGGATGCACCCCCGCCGCGTCGAACCGCTCGCGATACATCGGCACGTTGTCATAGGCGTGGCGAAGCGACCATTTCAGACGCTCAAGCTGAAGCCCGCGGATCTCGTCGATCGAGGCCACCTCGATCGGGTCGAGATCGGATTTGTTCGGCGTCAGGTCTTTCATGGCATATTCCTCTTATTCTTCGAACAACTGGCCCTTGATCGCGCGCGAGAATCCGCGAAACTCGGCGATCACCGTGCCGTCCTCCTTGGTCACCTTGATGTCATAGATGCCGCTGCGCCCCTGCAACGACAATTCCACCGCCTCGGCGCGCAGCCGGTCGCCCGCGCGCCCGGGCGCGAGATAGGAGATCAAGTTGTGCTGCGCCACCGTGGCCTGGTTGCGGCTGTTGCAGGCAAAGGCAAACGCGCTGTCGGCCAGCGCAAAGGTCACGCCGCCATGACAGATGCCATGCCCGTTGCAATGATGCGCGGCCACGGTCAGTTCCAGGATCGCGCGGCCTTCGTCGATCTCGGTGATCTCCATGCCGAACCACTTGCTGGCATTGTCATCCGCCCACATCGCTGCGGCGGATTTCTCGGCGCGTTCCTTCGGGGTCATTTGCCCTTGAACTCCGGTTTACGCTTGTCGAGGAATGCACCCACGCCCTCGGCGTAATCGGCGCTTTCGCCGCATTCCTTCATGAAACGCGCTTCGAGGTCGAGCTGCGCATCGAGCGTGTTGACATGCGCGGCTTCGATTGCCTGTTTGGTCCGGGCGTATCCAAGCGTCGGCCCGTTGGACAGTGACTCCGCCAGCGCGCGCGCATCGTCCAGAAGCGCATCATCCGGCAGCGCCTTCCAGATCAGCCCCCATTCGGCCGCCTGTGCGGCGGGCAGGGGCTCGGCCGTCATCGCCAGCGCCTTGGCCCGCGCCTCGCCCAGAAGGCGGGTAAGGTGCCAACTTCCGCCGGTATCGGGGATCAGGCCGACCTTGGAAAACGACTGGATGAATTTCGCGCTCTCGCCCGCCAGCACGATGTCGCAGGCCAGCGCCACCGACGATCCCGCACCCGCCGCCACGCCGTTGACCGCGCAGATGACGGGCATTTCCAACGACCGGATCAGGCGCACCAGCGGCGCCCAGAAATCGCGGACCGTGGCCCCGAGATCGGGTGGGCCGTCCATCATGCGCGGATCACGGTCGCCCAGGTCCTGTCCGGCGCAAAACCCGCGCCCCGCACCGGTCAGCAGAACCGCGCGCTTGCCATCGTCGCGCGCCCATTCCAGCGCCACGCGCAGCGCGTGATGCATTTCCTCGTTGAAGGAATTGAGCTTGTCCGGACGGTTCAGCGTGATTTCGGCCCAGGTGCCGTTGTCGCCGATCAGAATCGTGTCGCTCATGCGTCCCTCCCCTCGCGTCTCCTCGGTTGCGAAGCTTGCATAAACCGAACGGTTGGTCAATAAAAGAGGCGAGACCACCGACCCCGGTCGGCAATGGGGGCCAGCCCCCGGGGCGCAGGATGAAGGGGGAGAACGATGAGCATCCAGCAGATCAAGAGTTTCGTGGCCGGGGACTGGCTTGCCCCGGGCCAGGGCGCGCGGCCCATCGCCAGCGCGATCACGGGCGCGGTCATGGCCGAGGCGGGCAACGACGCGCTCGATGCAGCCGCCATGCTGGCCCATGCGCGCGAACATGGCGGCCCTGCGCTGCGCGCGATGACATTTCATGAGCGCGCGAAAATGCTCAAGGCACTTGCGCTCTACCTTGGTGAGCGCAAGCAGGCGCTTTACGATATTTCCTTCGACACCGGCGCGACGCAATCCGACCACCTGATCGACATCGACGGCGGCATCGGCACGCTTTTCGTGTTTGCCTCAAAGGGGCGGCGCGAACTGCCCGATGCGCAGATCTTTCTCGATGGCGGGCTGGAACAGCTTGGCCGCGAGGGGCGATTCCTCGGGCAGCATGTCTGCACCCCGCTGCAAGGCGTGGCGGTGCATATCAACGCCTTCAACTTCCCGGTCTGGGGGATGCTGGAGAAACTCGCGCCGAGCTTTCTGGCGGGTGTGCCGGCGATCGTGAAGCCGGCGACCTCGACCTGTTATGTCACCGAAATGGCGGTGCGAATGATGCTGGAAAGCGGCATCCTGCCCGAAGGCGCGCTGCAATTCGTGGCCGGGGGTCTCGGCGACATGCTCGACCACCTGGGCGCGCAGGACGTGGTGGCCTTTACCGGGTCGGCCGACACCGCGCTCAAGCTGCGGGGGCATCCGAACCTGCTGTCGAACTCGGTGCGTTTCGCCGCCGAACAGGACAGCCTCAACGCCTCGATCCTGGGGCCGGATGTCACGCCCGACACGCCCGAGTTCGACCTTTTCGTCAAGGAGGTCATTCGCGAGATGACCGCCAAGGCCGGTCAGAAATGCACCGCCATCCGCCGGATCATCGCGCCGCAATCGCTGGTCCAGCCGGTGATCGAAGCCGTCAGCGCAAGGCTGGCAACAACCGTGATCGGCGATCCGCGCGATTCGGCCACGCGCATGGGCGCCCTGGTTTCCGAGGCCCAGCGCGCCGATGTTCTGGCCAAGGCCGCGTTGATCGGCGCCGAGGCCGAGCGCGTCTTTGGCGACCCCGGCGTGCTCCCGATGAGCGGGCAGGGCGGGTTCGTCTCGCCGCTGCTTTTCCATTGTGCCGATCCCGACGCGGCGCAACGCGTGCATGACACCGAAGCCTTCGGCCCGGTCGCGACCGTGATGGGCTATCGCGATCTTGACCACGCGGTCACGCTGGCCAATCGCGGGGGCGGTAGCCTTGTCACCTCGCTTGTCACCCGTGACGGTGATGCGGCACGGCAGGTGGTGCTGGGGGCAGGCGCCTGGCACGGGCGCATCTATATCAACAACGCCGACTCGATGAAGGAAAGCACCGGCCATGGCAGCCCCATGCCGCACATGGTGCATGGCGGTCCGGGCCGCGCGGGCGGCGGCGAGGAACTGGGTGGCATCCGCGGCGTCATGCACTACATGCAGCGCACCGCCGTCCAGGGCAGCCCCGACATCCTCACAGCCATCGGTGGGCGTTGGGTGCCCGGCGCGCATGAGATCAAGGGCCCGGCGCATCCCTTTACCCGCCGCTACGGCGAATTGTCGATCGGCGAGACGCTGCACACCGCGTCGCGCGAGATCACCCTCGACGATATCGAGCATTTTGCCCATTTCACCGGCGACACCTTCTATGCCCACATGGACGAGGACGCCGCGGCGCGGAACCCGTTCTTCCCTGGTCGGGTTGCGCATGGTTACCTGCTGCTTTCCTTCGCCGCGGGGCTTTTCGTCGAGCCGAACGAAGGCCCGGTGCTGGCCAATACGGGGCTCGATAGCTTGCGTTTCATGAAACCGGTGCAGGCGGGCGACAGCATCCGCGTGCGCCTGACGGTCAAGGCCAAGACCCCGCGTGGCCCCGAATATGGCGAGGTACGCTGGCACGTGACGCTGTTCAACCAGGACGATGAAACCGTCGCGGAATACGAGCTTCTGACGATGAACGCGTTCTGAACCATGTCACGTGCTTTCGGTCGTGCTATGAAGGGGTATGGACAGATTGCCACTTGATCGCTCGCCCGTGATGAGTGCGTTGCTTGAATGCGGCACGCTCAAGACCTGGTCCGTGATCGTGACCATTCTCGGCGATCTGGCGGCGGCCCCCGATGCGCATGTGCCCGGCCCCGTGCTTTCGGCCCTCACCGACCGGATGGGCTTGCGGGCGCAGGCGATGCGCGTGGCGCTGCACCGGCTGCGCCGCGACGGCTGGATCAGCTCGTCGCGCGACGGGCGCGCCTCGCGCTACGCGCTCACCGATCATGGCCTCGCGCTGACACTCTCGGTCTCGGATCAGGTCTATGGCGCGGCGCCACCGGTGCCGCGTGGCTGGCGCATCGTGCTGGCCCCGTCGGGCGAGGCGATGTCGGCGCTCGATCACCCGGCCGCCATCGTGATCGCGCCGCGCGTGGCACTCTTGCCCGATCCGGCGGGGGACGATGGAACCGAGGCCGCACCCGCGCCGCTTCTGGCCTGGGAGGTGACGCCCGGTGTCGTGCCGGACTGGCTGACGGCAACGCTGGCCCCGCCCGATATCATCCAGGCCTATGCCCGCCTGACCCGCGCGCTCAACCTGGCCGCCGAGGCGCCGCTGCCGGCGGGCCCCGTCGATCGCACCGCGCTGCGGATTCTGGCGCTGCACCAATGGCGTCGGCTGGTGCTGCGGCATGGCCCGGGGCACGAGGCGTTGATGGGGGCGGACTGGCCGGGGGCAAAGGCGCGGTCCGGTATTGCCCGGGTGATGGAGAGGATTCCGCGCCCCGATCCCCGCTCGCTTGCCGAAACGCTTTGAAGCCGGCGCCAACGACCGGCCTTGCATGGTCCAGTTGCGCCCGGGCCGGATCCGCCGTTCCGGTTCAGCGCACCATGGCCTATCCGCGCGGCATCTTGAGGATCACCTCGCGGCCGCGCTTCTGATACCGAAGCTCGGTCTCGCCAATGGCCTGTACCTGGCCACCATCGAGCCGGTCACCCACCTTGACCTTCTGGTAGCGTCCGTTCGACATGCGCACCAGCGCGCGCCGCGAACTGGGCTTGCCATAGACCCCGATGAGATTGACCTGGCGCATTTTCAACTGATTGCGAATGGTCGCGGCCTTGGCGACGCTCGATGTCGTAGGGTTCGACGGGGTCACGGATTGCTGCTGGGGCACCGCTGCGGCGACCTGCGTGGTCTCTTGTGACTCGGCTTCCTGCGCGCGCTCGACCAGGCGGGAAAAGCCACTCGGGCGGGGCGCGGGTTTGGGCGATTCCGCCACTGCCTGCTCGGTTGCGGTGATCTCGGCCGCTTCGGTGATCTCGGCGAAATCCTTCTCGGGCCGAAGCTGTGGGCGTACACGTGCGACTTCGGCCCAGGTGGTCCCGCCCATGTTGCGCCGTTCGTTGTCCTCGATCAGGTCTTCGGGCCGTGGCCGTGGCCGCACCTCTGCCAGTTCCGCACGCGCCGCGCGCGACTCGTCTGTCTCGGGCTCGACGGCCTCGGGGTCGCGCTCGGGCACGTCCCCGGGCACCGCCTCGGGCGCCCCGCGGTACACGAGGAAGCCCCCGGGGCTGAGCGTGCCGTCTTCGCTGGCGACCGCCAGGCCGCGCTCGTCGAGATCAAAGCGCGTACCCCTTGGAAAGGGAGCGGCAGGCGGCGCCATCGCTTCATCGGTCTGCAGCGCGACAAGCTCGGGGAGCGCCACCGCGTCATGCTCTTCGACGCGCGGGTCGATCGAGGCGACGTACAGGTCGTCGAGTGTCGCCTGTTCCATTTCGGACGGTGGATCTGGCGCACGCAACCACACCCCCGTCACCGCATAGCGCGTCTGGGCCTCGTCCGGTGTCATGGCGCGCGGTGCTTGCGGTTCGGCACGCGCGGGCGGCGCCTCCGCCTCCTCTGGCAGGATCTCCAGCGCGGCGGTGCGCACGTCTTCGGCCGGCACTTCGTCCTGCGCCTGGTCTTGCACCTGATCCTCGGGACGGGTCGGCACCATGGCCTCGTCGCCCTCGACACTGAATTCGTCAACGCTGTCTGCGGGCAATGTTGCAACGGCATTTTCGCGCGGGGCGAAAAAACGCGACAAACCGTCATCCACGAAGATCGACGCCCATGCCGCGACCCCGGCAAGAAACAGCAACAATGCCGCCGTCATGATCAGGCCCAGATACCGTGGTTTGCCGCCGGTCGATGCCTGTTTGGCGCGCGCGCCCTGTCGCGCGCCAAAGATCGTCATTCGTTCCTTTTCGCTGGCGACGTCTGTGGCGGCATCGGGCAAGGCGCCGTGATGCACCTCGTCCTGCGCCGTTGGCGATGTGTCACCACCCGGCTCGGGAGCCGAACCGCCGGGTTGGTCTTGCTTGTCGAAAAATGACAATCGGCCCGCGCGGCCCTGCGCGCCCGCTGGCGCAGCAAGCGGTTCCCGGTCGGGCAGATCCTCGGGCGCCGCGGGAATCCCCGCGCCCGCTGCGTCGGATCGCGCGGCAAGCGGGTCCGGCGCGGAGTCCTGCGCGGCCTCTGCGGTCTCCTGCCCCTCGGGGGCTGTTGCTGTCCCGACGGGGGGCGCGGCCCTCGCCGGCGTGGGTTCGCTGTCGGGCGCGATCGGGATCGTCGGGGCGCTGAGGTCATCGGGAACAGGGCGTCGCACCCCGGACAATCCGGGCAAAGAGCGACCTGCATCCCCTGCATCGTCGCGCCGGGCGCGGATGGTCGTGAAGGCCGGTATCGCATCCGGCACAGTGTTGTCCGCGGGTTTGTCCTCGGGCGCATCGGATGGCTGTGGCGCCGCATGTGAATCCGGAGCGGGTGGGGCCGCCGCCGCGTCCTCTGCCGAGGGTGCCTGCGCAGGTGCGGGCCCCTCCGAAGCCTTCGTGCCGGCCGGTTCGGTTTCCGGGCCGGTCTCCTGCTCGTGCACCTCGCCCGGGTCGGGCGCGGCGTCCGGCTCCGGCGTGGCTTCGGCGTCGGGCTCCGGTATCCGCGCCACCCCGGTGACACGGATCGGCGCCATGTCGCGCTGCACCGTCTCACCCGCGGCCAGTAGGGTGCGCGAATGGGCGGTCTGTCCGAAAAACGGCTCGCCCGCGAATTGCCCCTCGGGCGGGTTGGCGACGAAACTCACAGGGCCGAACCCGTGCTCCATCGCGAATTGCTCGGCCTCGGTCAGGGTCTCGCGCGCAACCGCCGCGACCAAGGTCTTGTCGCCTTCGACCGACCAGTCGAACACCAGGTCCTTGACAGGATAGGGCGTCGCCCCGTCCAGCGCGGCACGGATGGCGTCGGCGCGCTCATCCTCGTCCGTCAGGCCGAGGTCGAGTGAAAGATATTTGATCTGCTCATCGGGGATGACCAGCTTGCTGGTCAGGTCCTCGCCGTTGATCTGGCGCGCGGTTTCACGCAGCACGGCCAGGGCCCCGGTCAGGTCCGAGGAATCGAGCGACACCTCGCCAACCCGGTTCCATCCGGGAAAGGCACGGTGCAACAGCGCGATGCCTTCAAATGACAGGGATAATGCAAAACTCGGTTTCATGGGCGGCGATCTAACATCCTTTGCCCGGTCACGGGAGTCCGAATAGGGCGCCTTGATATTATAGCAGCTTGCTGCCGAGTGAAAGGTGATCACATGCTCTGTTCACCGTTCGGTCGGGAAAGGTTTTCAGGGGAATGGCCAGTATCCTCCCCCCGGCAGCCGGATGGCAGCCGGGCGGCAGCCGGGAGTCACCCCCCGTTTTGGCCACGCTTCCGCCCGTCAACACAGGTTGACAGGCGGTTAACGCGGCTCAGGAATGGGCCTTTTCGAGCGCTTGTTCGAGATCCGCGATCAGGTCGTCCGCATTCTCGATCCCGATCGAGATTCGCACCACGCTCGGCCCTGCGCCCGCCGCCTCCTGCTGTTCCGGGCTCAGTTGCCGGTGGGTGGTCGAGGCCGAGTGAATCACAAGGCTGCGGGTGTCGCCCAGGTTGGCCACGTGGCTGAACAATTCGAGGTTGTCGACGAATTTGACGCAAGCCTCGTAACCGCCCTTGAGCGCGATGGTAAACAGCCCGCCCGCGCCCTTGGGGCAGATGCGTGCCACCCGGTCGTGATAGGGCGACGAGGGCAGGCCGGCATAGGTGACGGCATCGACATGTTTATTTTTTTCAAGCCATTGCGAGACGATCTTCGCGTTTTCGTTGTGGCGCTCCATACGCAATGAAAGCGTCTCTATCCCCATCAGCGTGTAATGTGCCGCCTGCGGGTTCAGCGTCATGCCCAGGTCGCGCAGCCCGACGGCGATGCCGTGAAAGGTAAAGGCCAGCGGGCCGAAGGTCTCGTGGAACTTGAGCCCGTGATAGGCCGGTTCCGGTTCGCTGAGCGATGGGAACTTGCCGCTGGCCGACCAGTCGAACGTGCCCGAATCCACGATGACGCCCCCCGTCACCGTGCCATTGCCGGTGAGGTATTTCGTCGCCGAATGCACCACGAGCGTCGCGCCGTGTTCGATCGGGCGGCAGAGATAGGGCGTCGCCGATGTATTATCCACGATCAGTGGGAGACCGGCGCCGTTGGCAACTTCAGCCACTGCATCAAGATCGGTGATGTAACCACCGGGATTCGCGATGCTTTCACAGAAAATAGCGCGGGTGTCATCGTCAATGGCGGCGGCGACGGCGTCGATGTCGTCGAAATCGATGAACTTCGCCGACCAGCCGAAACGCCTGATCGTCTGGCTGAACTGTGTGACCGTCCCGCCATAAAGCCGGGTCGAGGCGATCACGTTCTTGCCCGGCTCCATCAGCGGAAAGAGTGCCATGATCTGCGCCGCGTGCCCCGACGAGCAACAGACCGCGCCGGCCCCCCCTTCAAGTGCCGCAACGCGCTCTTGCAGCACGGCGACGGTCGGGTTGGTGAGGCGCGAATAGATGTAGCCCACCTCCTGGAGATTGAAGAGCGCCGCAGCGTGATCGGCATCGCGGAACACATATGCCGTGGTCTGGTAGATCGGCGTCTGCCGCGCCCCCGTTGCCGGATCGGGGCGCGCACCCGCATGGATCTGAAGCGTGTCGAAACCGTAAGCCATCAAAGGCCCTCCCTTGCGTTCATTCGCCACAGGATTAGGCCATTCGGCCGTGCCCGACAACTGGCCCCGCGGCGCAAAGACGGTTTTTGCCCGTCCCTCCCGTTCTGCCGGAACAATCGCGGTGCCAGAGGCGTGGAAGCCGAACGCCCGTTCTGGGTGTTAACGCATCCAGAACCCTTCGCGTTTAAGACGGTTGCGAATGGCCTGTTCGCGACGCGGCAGATCGTTCTGGTCGAAAAGGGCGCGCGCTTTCCGGCCGCGGTTTTGATAGACCATGCGCTTGATCGGTTCATATTGCTTGAGAACCTTCTTGATACGGTTCGGTGCGGCCACTTCCTCCAGCGCGGCGACGACGTGGTCGGCTTCGCGCGCGTAAAGCATCGGGAAAAGACGATAATGGCAACTCACCGCACCATCGAGATATCCTTCAGGCAGGGCATCCCGTCCCCCGCCGAGCGCGTGGATCACCAGCGGCAATGCGACCTGGTCAAGCCATGGGTCCATGACCTGCCCGATCAACTCGGGCGGGGGATCGTCGCGAATGGTCAGCGCATAGTCCAGGAACCTCTCGCCGAAGACGCGCGGACATTCGTAATAGAAGAAACCGGCATTGAAATAGAGATAGCGACGCCAGTATTCGTCAGGCTGCGACAGGTCGAGCGAGCTCGCATAATCGAGCCCGAACTTGTCATAAAGTGATTTCCAGATCTGCCCGTATCCAGGCCCGTATAGCTCGATTTTGGGCCATGTGCCCTCGCGCCGCAGCGACGCGCTCGGGCGGCAAAAATCGAACGGCACCTGCATCAGATCCCCGGTGATCAGTGTGTCAGTGTCGAAAAAGACGAACGGTTCGTCCTCGGGAAGCGCGGCGAGTGCCTCGATCTTGTTCCCATATGGGTAGGAGTCGCCGAAATAGTTGTTTTCAAAAGGTAATATCTCCGCTTCAAGCGCGTCGAGCAGGGCCAGCAGATCGCCATTACCAATCCGCGGGTCATGCTTCCAGGCTGGCCCGGGCTGTGGCTCGGCAATGAACAGCCGCCCTTGAAAATCCGGTGTGAAATGACGGAGCGAGGCTGCGAAAAGAAGGGCTTCGTATTGCAAACGGCCGTTCTGGCCGACAACCATCACGTTGAATGCTTTGCCTTGTTGCGGCTTTGCGGCCATCTTTTGAACTGCCCTTTGACTGCCCTGTCTCACTATAGGCGAGTGCGCCCGGCGGACAAAGAGCGATTGAATGATTTATCAAGTAAGGAGAGCGTCGTGCCCGTCCTGATCTTGCCCATGATCTCCAGGCTCGAGGCGCAGATCATCCAGGGCGAACCGATGCACGACACTGGAACAGCCCCTGGGCAAGGCAATCCCGATTTCCTGACCTCTGTCCGTCATGGCGTTAAGTGGTGGGCGACCTAGGAATCGAACCTAGCGTGCGTCTCCGCGAGGGAGTTACAGTCCCCTGCCACACCTTGCGGCCTGTCGCCCACTGTGACGGCGTGATTACTTGCCAGCCCCGGGGTCGTCAACAGGAAAATCCCGTGATAAGCGGCGTCAGAACAGCGGTATTTCAGAGGCGCGGATGAGAAAACCCGACTGGGTCATCGACAAGGAAAAAGCGCGCCGCGCGGCGGCGTCGGAAACTGTTTGGCTGTTCGGGCTCCACGCGGTGCGCGATGCGCTTCTGAACCTACATCGGGACAAGCTGCGCCTCGTTGTCACCCGGAATGCCGCTGACAAGCTGTCCGCCGCCATCGCCGAAAGCGGAATGTTGCCCGAGATATCCGACGCCCGCAAATTTGCGGCCCCGCTCGATCCGCAATCCGTGCATCAGGGGGCTGCGCTTGAGGTGAAACCGCTTGATTGGGGGCCGTTGGCGGAGCTGTGCATTGCCAGGGAGGGCCAGGTTCCGCGCGTGATATTGCTCGACCGAGTGACCGATCCGCATAACGTGGGCGCGATCCTGCGCTCGGCTGAAGTGTTCGGGGCGCTGGCCGTCATCGCCCCGCGCCACCATTCCGCGCCTGAAACCGGGGCACTCGCCAAGACTGCCAGCGGTGCCCTCGAACGCCAACCGTATCTGCGCGTGCGCAACCTTGCCCGGGCGATCGAAGAGCTTCGGGCGATGGGCTATCTGGTACTAGGACTTGACGGGGAGGCGGGCCAGACCGTCGAAGTGGCGCTGGAGGGGCATCGCGACCGGCCCGTGGCGCTCGTTCTGGGGGCCGAGGGACCGGGGCTAAGGCAAAAAACACGGGAATCCTGCGATGCGCTTGTCCGGATCGCGTTCTCCGGACCGTTCGGCTCTTTGAACGTCTCGAACGCGGCGGCGGTGGCACTCTATTCATCCCTGTCCCGTTAACGCCGTATTCACAGGTTTATTACATGCTCTTTTTATCATGTGGATCACACCTACATTTAAGCCGAGGGCAGGGAACGGAACTCCCGCCCTCTATTCACTGTCCCTCGTTCCGTGACTGGCGCCCGGTTTGTTCCGGGCGCTTTTTTTTCTGTCTGGCAAAGCGTATGCAGGTAACATGACCGAGTCGTATTCAGATGCGCATTTGCGCGACATTCTTTCCAGAACGAAGGTGATCGCCGTCGTTGGGGTCTCCATGAATGAAGTGCGACCAAGTTTCTACGTCGCGCGTTACCTGGACCTGAAGGGTTACACCGTGATTCCGGTCAACCCCGGCCATGCCGGCAAGACACTTTTCGGACAAACGGTGCGCGCTTCACTTTCCGAGATCGAGGAGCCGGTGGACATGGTGGATGTGTTTCGCCGTTCCGAACATGTGCCGCCCATCGTGGACGAGGCGCTGGACGCTTTCCCAAACCTCAAGACGATCTGGTTGCAGATCGGTGTCGAAAGCCCCGAAGCTGCGGAAACGGCCAGGGCGCGCGGAGTCGACGTGGTCATGAACCGGTGTCCCAAGATCGAATATCAGCGCTTGTTTGGCGAACTCAGGATGGGTGGCTTCAATACGGGCGTGATTTCATCGAAATTGTAGGGCAGAGGCTTGCCGCGCGCTTAATTCCGTGATGCCTTTTCGGCCAGCCCGCTCTGGCCCTGCCGTCGCGCAAGCTCATCCATGACCGAGGCAATTGAAACATCCCGCGATCTAAGCATGACCAGGAGGTGAAACAGCACATCAGCCGTTTCAGCGGTCAGTTTCTCCCGATCTCCCTTGACGGCCTCGATGATCGCCTCGATGGCTTCTTCACCGAATTTTTCTGCAACCTTCTCCGGGCCCTTGGCAAGAAGTTTCGCGGTCCAGCTTTCATCGGGCGAAAAAGATGCCCGCTCTGCAATGATCGTCTCAAGTTCCTCAAGTGTCATTCGAGCCTCATGGGAATGCCTGCATCGGCCATGTATTCCTTGGCCTGCCGGATCGTGTAGTCGCCGAAGTGAAAGATC
>NZ_JAWLDS010000021.1:0-40256 GCF_041686535.1 Aquicoccus sp.
AAAGAGTTCGGTTCGAGTGGTTCCAAAGATTTAGCTGCCAACATGAATTATGTCGAGAGCGTCCGGGGCGACTCGCTTGATCATCATTTATTTAACATAATACTTATTATGCGTTTTATCTTCTCAAACCGACTGATCGTTTTATTCTCTCCCCGTGCATGATCGAGATCATGAAGGCCGGCCTGCAACGCATTGAAAGCCGGCCTCTTTTACAGGATTGGAGCGGTCAAAAGAACGCCTGCAAACCTGTTTGTGCACGCCCGAGGATCAAGGCATGGACGTCATGCGTTCCCTCGTAGGTGTTGACCGTTTCAAGATTGATCATGTGGCGAATGACATGAAACTCGAGGCTGATCCCGTTCCCGCCATGCATGTCGCGGGCCATGCGCGCGATGTCGAGCGCCTTGCCGACATTGTTGCGCTTGACGATGGAAATCATCTCGGGAGCGGCCTGCGCATCGTCCATCAACCGCCCGACGCGGAGCGACGCCTGGAGCCCGAGCGCGATTTCGGTCTGCATGTCGGCGAGTTTCTTTTGAAACAGTTGCGTCTGTGCCAAGGGGCGTTTGAACTGATGCCGATCAAGCCCATACTGCCGCGCCGCATGCCAGCAGGCCTCGGCGGCCCCGATCGCACCCCAGCTGATCCCGTAACGGGCCCTGTTGAGACAGCCGAAGGGGCCTTTCAGTCCCTCGACGTGGGGCAAGAGCGCGTCCTCGCCGACCTCGACGCCATCCATGACGATCTCGCCTGTGATCGAGGCGCGCAAACTCATCTTGTTCATGATTTTCGGGGCGCTGAGACCCTTGGCCCCCTTGTCGAGGACAAAGCCGCGGATCTTGCCGCCATGTGCTTCGGACTTGGCCCAGACCACGAACACGTCAGCAATGGGCGCATTGGAAATCCACATCTTGGATCCGGTGAGCCGGTAGCCGCCTTCGGTTTTCTCCGCACGGGTCTTCATGCCGCCCGGGTCGGAGCCGGCATCGGGTTCCGTGAGGCCGAAACAGCCGATCCATTCACCCGAGGCCAGCTTGGGCAGGTATTTCTGGCGCTGTTCTTCCGAGCCATAGGCATAAATCGGGTACATCACCAGCGAGCTTTGCACGCTCATCATCGAGCGATAGCCGGAATCGACGCGCTCGACCTCTCGCGCGACAAGGCCGTAAGTGACGTAACCGGCTGACAAACCGCCATATTCCTCGGGTGTCGTGGTGCCAAGCAGGCCCATCTCACCCATTTCGCGAAAGATCTCGGGATCCGTCCCTTCGGTCGCGAATGCTTCGGTTACACGCGGCAACAGCTTTTCCTGCGCATAGGCGCGGGCGCTGTCGCGGATCATGCGTTCTTCTTCGCTCAGCTGATCCTCGAGGCGGAACGGGTCGTCCCAGGTGAACTGTCCAAGATCCGGGGCATCCTTGGCGCGCAAGGCGGGTTTGTCGAGCATGTTGGAATCTCCATCGAACGGTGGGTTTACGCTTGCGTAAGTTTACCTTGAGAAAATCGCATGATAAATCGACTTATCCGCATGGTTACATGAAATCTTGGAATAGATGATAGCGCCACGACGATTCCTGCCCTCGGTCCCTGCCCTGCAGGCGCTCGAAGCCGTCGAGCGCCTGGGGAGTGCGACGGCAGCGGCCGAGGAGCTTGCCCTGACACAAAGCGCGGTGTCCCGCCAGCTGCAAACGCTCGAAGAGCAGCTTGGGGTACCGTTGCTCAATCGCAGCCGCAAACGGCTGGCGCTCACATCGGCAGGTGCGCGCTATGCCGCAGAAATCCGGGGGGCGCTGCAACAGATCGCGCAAGCCTCGCTTCGCCTGCAGACGGATATGGGGGGCGGTGCGGTAAACCTTGCCATATTGCCCAGTTTCGGGATGCGCTGGCTGGTGCCGCGCCTGCCGGGCTTTGCCAAGGCGCATCCAGATGTCACGATCAACATGACCACACGCCTTGAGCAGTTTAACTTTGCCGCTCAACCATTTGATGCAGCTATCACTTTCGGGGATGGAGATTGGCCCGGATCGCAAAAGCTCCTGCTGGCGCGGGAATATGTGCTGCCGGTCGCACGGCCTGCGCTTCTCGCTGGCCATTCGCTGAACCGTGCCGAAGACCTCCAGCGGTTGCCGCTCTTGCATATCCAGACGCGGCCGCGGGCCTGGGTCGAGTGGCTGGCCGCCCACGGGGTGGAGGCACCGCATGTCACCGGCACCTATTACGATCAGTTCACAACGATCATCCAGGCGGTTCTGCACGGTCTGGGGGTAGCGCTTCTGCCCGACTACCTGATCGGACAGGAGCTGGCCGAGGGGCGCCTTGTCAGCGCTTATGGCGGGCCGACCGAAAGCCGCGGGGCCTATTGGCTGGTCTGGCCCGAGGACAAGACCGACGACCCGGCCCTGTGCCAGTTCAGAAACTGGCTGCGCGACGAGGTTCAGGGCGAGGACATGCTGCCGCGTTAACCCGATCCATGATCGTTCCGCATGTTAATACTTTTGCGCAGGGCCACGACAGGGGGGTGACACGCGTATGACTCCCGGCTGCCGACCGGCTGCCGCAATAAGCGTCCGGCCATGACGCGGGTAATGGTAAAGACGGCGCACGGTCTTTTCGGCCCAGGAGACCACGCGCCCCGGCCCCAGGGGATTACCCGAGGGCATAGCCCGCGCCACGCACCGTGCGCACCGGGTCCGCCCCGCCGTGGCTGGTCAACGCCTTGCGCAGCCGCCCGATATGCACATCGACCGTGCGGGTGTCGACATAGATGTCGCGGCCCCAGACCCGGTCCAGCAACTGTTCACGGCTCCAGACGCGCCCCGGCTTTTCCATGAAGGTCGCGAGCAGGCGAAACTCGGTGGGGCCGAGTTTCAGCGGCTTGCCATCGCGGGTCACGCGGTGGGTTTCACTGTCCAGCACGATATCCTCGAATGTCAGCTGGATGCCCACCGTCGAGGGCCGCACCCGGCGAAGCTGTGTGCGGACGCGGGCCATCAGTTCGACCACCGAGTAGGGTTTTATGACATAGTCGTCGGCCCCGGTCTCCAGCCCGCGCACCCGGTCCACCTCTTCCGAGCGGGCCGAAAGCATGATGATCGGCACGTTGCGCGTTTCGGGCCGCATCTTGAGCCGGCGGCAGACCTCGATGCCCGAAACGTTGGGAAGCATCCAGTCGAGCAGGATGATATCCGGCGTCTCCTCGTCCACCATGACCATCGCCTCTTCTCCGTCGCCGGCCCGGACGACGTGAAAACCTTCGGCTTCGAGGTTATAGGCGAGTACTTCACGCTGCGCCGGTTCATCCTCGACCAGAAGCACGGTGGGTTGTTCGGACGACATGGGTTCAATTCCCTTTCGCGATGTTCGGATCGGTGGATGTGCGATCGGCCTTTTGCCGGTCCTCGTCGGGGAATTCACCGGTCACGAGGTAGACCACCTGTTCGGCAATGGACGTGACGTGATCGCCCATGCGTTCGGTGTTCTTGGCTATGAAATGGAGATGCATGCAGGGCGTGATCTTGCGCGGGTCTTCCATCATGAAGGTGATGAATTCGCGAAACAGCGCGTTGTAGAGCTGGTCGATATCCCGATCGCGGCGGATCACCTCCATCGCCAGTTCGGCGTCGCGCTGGACATAGGCGTCGAGCGCGTCCTTGAGCATGAGTTCCACATCGCGCGCCATGCGCTTGAGCGACAGGTCGGCCCCTTCTATCGGCGCCATCTCGACCAGAACGGTGGTGCGCTTGGCCATGTTCTTGGCATAGTCACCGATGCGTTCGAGGTTGCCCGCGATCTTCATCACGCTCAGCACCAGGCGAAGATCGGTGGCGATTGGTGCGCGCAGCGCGATGACGCGTGCGCAATCGTCGTTGATCTGATCCTCGAGATCGTCGATGACGTGGTCGCGCATGCGCACCTTGCGCGCCAGTTCCTCGTCACGGGCCGCGAAACTGTCGGCGGCGTCGAGGATGGCCTGTTCGACCAACCCGCCCATCTTCATGATCCGCGCCTGGATGGTTTCGAGATCGCGGTCAAAGGCTGCGGTGATGTGTTCCTGGTTCATCGTTTCACTCCTTGGGGGCAGTTGAATGCCCACGGCGTCATTTGGCTGGGCAAGCTCTCGTACCCATCTGCAAGATCCCGCCTTGCATGACAGGTTTGCCCGAGCCGAAGGGATCGGCGGTCGCGCGATCGCCTGCATTGTCCCGATCTGTCGGGTCGCAGGCCGGATGACAAGGTTCACATGGATCAAGCAGGCACCTGTTCCTGGTTGCTGTGCCGCCTATGACCGGTGGCCCGGGCTGCGATAGCCCCCGCGTGCAAACCTTGTATGACATTCGCGTAACGAATTTGTGACGATTGCCTCATTGAGGCATCGCACCGCATCAGGCGGCAGGCAGAATCACGGTAAAGGTGCTGCCCTGCCCCGGCTCGCTGTCTATGCGCAACCGGCCGCGATGGCGGCTCACGATATGCTTGACGATGGCAAGGCCGAGCCCGGTGCCGCCAACCTGCCGCGAGCGATGCGAATCGACCCGGTAGAACCGTTCGGTAAGGCGCGGAATATGAATCGGGTCGATCCCCTGGCCCTCGTCGCGGACCGAGAGCACCACCGCGGGGCCGCGCAGCGTCGCGTCGCGCGGTGACACGACCAACGACAGCGTCACCGAGCCCCCTGCCCCGCCATACTTGATGGCGTTCTCGACAAGGTTCGAGATCAATTGCCTGAGTTGGTCCTCGTCTCCGGGAACCATGCAGGCGCCCGCCGGCAACTCGTGCGCCAGCGCGACCCCGGCCTCGTGTGCGACGGGCGCGAATCCATGCAGCACCGAACGCGCCAGCGCCGCCAGATCGACCTCTTCGGCGGGCCGCATCCGTTCCTGCGCCTCGACCCGGCTCAGCGAGAGCAGATCCTTGACCAGGCGCTCCATCCGCTCGGCCTCGGCCTGCATTATCCCCAGAAACCGCTCCTGTGCGACGGGGTCGCTTCTGGCGGGGCCGCGCAGGGTCTCGATGAAACCCATGAGCGCGGTGAGCGGCGTGCGCAGCTCGTGGCTGACATTGGCGACGAAATCGCGGCGCATCTGCCCCGCGGCCTCGAGATCCGAGACATCCTTGAAACTGACCAGCACGCCACGCAAGTCGGCGGCGTCGATCCATCCGCACTTCACCACATAGGTTGCATCGCGCTCGCCGTCGCGCAGCAGGTACCGGGTTTCGCGCGCGATCTGTCGGCGCCCGCAACTCTCGATCGCATCGAGCAGGTCGGGCTGGCGCAGGGCCGTGACATAGTAGCGCCCTGCTACATGCTCGCCCAGAAGCGCGAGCGCGCCGGCATTGGCCCCCACGATCCGGTCCTGCGTATCGACGAACAGCGCCGCCAGCGGTAGCGCATCGAGCAGATTCCGGATGGACGTGTCTGTCATGATGACCTTGCCAGGAATGATCGCGCGCGGCCGACATGCGCCGCCCCGATCGGGTTCGGATTCATTCTTCTGGAACTCAACAGGATTGCCCGCAACCGTCACGCCACCGGCGTGAGCCCGGCGCGAAACCGGCGCATGTTGTCCTGGTAATGCTGGGCGCTGGCCCGAAGCATCGCCTTGGCCGGCGCATCGAGTTGGCGGATCACCCGGCCCGGCGCCCCCATGACGAGGCTGCCGTCGGGAATCTCCTTGTTCTCGGTGATGAGCGCCCCTGCCCCGATCAGGCAGTTGGCGCCGATCCTGGCCCCGTTGAGGATGGTCGCGCCCATGCCGATCAGGCTGCCGTCGCCGATGGTACAGCCATGCAGCATGACCTTGTGCCCGATGGTGCAATCGGCCCCGACGGTCAGCGGATAGCCCATGTCGGTGTGAAAGATGCAGTTTTCCTGCACGTTCGAGCCGCGGCCCACCGTGATCGGTTCGTTGTCGCCCCTCAGGGTCGCCCCGAACCAGACCGAGGCACCGGCTTCGAGCGTGATCCGCCCGATCAGGTTGGCATCGGGGGCCACCCATGTATCTTCGTGGCATTGCGGCGCGTGGCCGTCGAGCGCGTATAGGGTCATTCCTCCATCTCCTCGAATTCGGTCTGAAGCCTGCGCACGTGATTGACCAGCATCGGCTGCTGGGTTCGGCGCAGGCGGGTGGCGGTGACGATGCCGCGCAGATCGGCATCGGTGCGGTCGAGATCGTCGTTGATCAGCACATAATCATAGCTGCCCCAATGCGAAATCTCGTCCCAGCTTTTCTGCATCCGGCGGACGATCACCTCGGGCGTGTCCTGGCCGCGGCTGACAAGACGGCGGTGCAGTTCATGGATCGAGGGCGGAAGCAGGAAGATCGACAGCGTGTTGGGCGCCAGCGCCGAGTTGCGGATCTGTTGCGCGCCCTGCCAGTCGATGTCGAAAAGCACGTCGGCCCCGGCGTCAATCGCCTCTTCCACGGGCGAGCGTGGCGATCCGTAGAAATTCCCGAACACATGGGCGTGTTCGAGCATGTCACCCGCGGCAACGTCGCGTTTGAACGCATCTTCGGTCATGAAGTGGTAATCGGTGCCATCCCGCTCGCCCTCTCTTGGAGCGCGGGTCGTGGCAGAGACCGAAAAGCGGATCGCCGGGTCCCAAGCCCGCAGGCGTTTGGAGAGCGTGGATTTGCCCGCACCCGAGGGCGAGGACAGGATGATCAGAAGGCCGCGTCGCTTGGTCATCGGGTCACTCCACGTTCTGAACCTGTTCGCGCAGCTGGTCGATCACCGTCTTGAGTTCGAGTCCGACCGCGGTCAGCGACTTGTGCTGGGACTTGGAACAGAGCGTGTTGGCCTCGCGGTTGAATTCCTGGGTCAGGAAATCGAGCTTGCGCCCGACCGCGCCATCGGCGGCCAGCAGATCGCGCGCGGCGCCGACATGGGCCTGAAGCCGATCAAGCTCCTCGGTGATGTCGGCCTTGACCGCGATCATGGCCAGTTCCTGCGCGACGCGGTCGGCGTCGGCACCGGCGGCATTGTCGAGCACGCGGGCGAGGTTCTGGTGCAACGCCTCGGCCATGTCGAAGCGGCGGGTGTCGGCCAGCGCGGCGGCCTCGGCGGTGAGTGTCTCGATCCGGCCGATCTGGGTGTTCAGCACGTCGTGCAGCGCCCGGCCTTCGGCGGCGCGCATGGCGAGGAAATCAGCCAGCAGCGGCTCGAACGCATCAAGCAGGGTGTTGCGCAATGCGGTGGTGTCCTCATCGCCGCCCGATTGTTCGAGCACGCCGCGCTGGCCCAGGATATCAGCGGCACGCGAGGGTGCGACGCTGATTCCGCGATCGAGCGCGCGGGTCTCGATCACGGCCAGCGCGTCAAGCACGGCATCGAGCTGTGCGGCATTGACCGAAAGCGTTGCGAGTTCGTCTTCGCGGGTGAGACGAAGCGAAAACGAGACCGACCCGCGCGTGAGTGCCGCGCCAATCCGCGTGCGCAGCGCCGCCTCAAGACCGGCGATCCAGTCGGGCACGCGCAGCCGCAGGTCGAGCCCCTTGGCATTGACGCTGCGCAACTCCCACGCCCAGGCATAGGGGCCGGATTGGCCCTTGGCCGAGGCAAAGGCGGTCATCGAGTGTATCACTGGCGTTCCTTCGCATTTTCCCTTGTCCCCTGATGCCACCGCGCCCGAGCGGGGGCAAGCCGTTGAATTCCCGCGACCCGGCCGGCCCGAACCGATTTCGGGGTTAACCAAATCCTTACATTGCGCGCGCAATTTGCATCAATCCGTGGCAAGTTAAGACATCGGTAATCATTCTGACCCCAAGGTTGACGCGGCTGTCGCGCCCCGGGTCAGAGCGTTTTGACAACTGGGGATACGCCATGCGTGGTTGTGGTAATGCGGGTGGGAACGTGATCGACATGACGGGTTTCATTGCGGAAAACCGGTTTCGATCCCTGATCGAGGTCGAAGCCTATTGGGAAGGGCTCCGGGTTGGCTGTGACCTTCCGCGACGCGCGGACATCGACCCGCGCGGGATCGAGAACGCGCTGGAATATGCCTTTGTCCTCGAACGGATCGCACCCGGCCTGGCGCGTCTGCGGATCGCGGGGATGCATCTCAATGACCTGATGGGAATGGAGGTGCGCGGGATGCCGATCAGCGCGATGCTTCCACCCTGCGAGCGCGCCGGGTTTTCCCGAACCCTGGAGGCGGTCATGTCCACGCCCGCGGTCGCGCGCCTCACCCTGAGCGCGGAGACCGGCATCGGCAAGCCACCGCTTGAAGGGCGGATGCTGCTCTTGCCGCTGCTCAGCGACATGGGCGAGATCACCCGGGTTCTGGGCTGTTTCGAGACCGTCGGACAGTTGGGGCGCGCACCGCGCCGCTTCAACGTGGCGCAAACCGACCTGCGCAGCCTGCCCGATCTTGAGCCAGTCGAGGGAATGAAGGCAAGCCCGGTGTCGCGACAACCTGAGGCAGGTTTTGCCGAGGCGCCGCGGCGGTTCGAAAGGCCGCGTTCTGGTGAACGGCCGGGTTATCTGCGGCTGGTGAAAAACGACGACTGAAGCCACATCCGGGACAGCGGACGCCGCAACCCGGGGCGGCGCCCCGGGCGCGCGTGACCTGTCACCCGGTCTTGACCTCCGCCGCTTCTGCCGCGCGCCGCGCCGTGAGCTCCTCGGCCACGAGAAACGCGAGTTCGAGCGATTGCGACGCGTTGAGGCGCGGATCGCATGCGGTGTGATAGCGATCCGAGAGCGACTCGTCGGTGACCGCGCGCACCCCGCCGGTGCATTCGGTCACATCCTGGCCGGTCATCTCGAAATGCACCCCGCCGGGCACCGTGCCTTCGGCCTTGTGGGTCGCAAAGAACTCGCGCACCTCGCGCAGCACCAGGTCGAAGGGCCGGGTTTTCAACCCGCTGGCCGACTTGATGGTATTGCCGTGCATCGGATCACAGACCCAGACCACGTTCGCGCCCTCTTCCTCGACCGCCTTGATGAGGCGCGGCAGGTGTTCGCCGACCTTGCCCGCGCCGAAGCGCGTGATCAGCGTAAGCCGCCCGGCCTCGTTCCCGGGGTTGAGCTTGGCCAGCAGGCGCTTGAGATCATCCACCTCCATGGTCGGGCCGCACTTGAGACCGATGGGATTGAGCACGCCGCTCAGGAACTCGACATGCGCGCCATCGGGCTGGCGGGTGCGGTCGCCGATCCAGAGCATGTGCCCCGACCCGGCCAGCCAGTTTCCGGACGTCGAGTCCACCCGTGTCAGTGCCTCTTCGTATTCCAGCAGAAGCGACTCGTGGCTGGTGTAGAAATCGACCGTGTGCAGCGCCGCGGAACGGTTCGAGTCCACACCCGCCGCCTTCATGAAATCGAGCGTGTCGGAAATGCGATTGGCCATCTCGCGATAGCGCGCGGCGTTTTCGGTCTCGGTGAAGCCCAGCGTCCAGCTATGGACCTGGTGCACATCGGCATAACCGCCTGTCGAGAAGGCGCGCAACAGGTTGAGCGTCGCCGCGGACTGGGTATAGGCCTGAAGCATCTTTTTGGGGTCGGGGATGCGCGCCTCGGGCGAGAAATCCAGCTCGTTGATGATGTCGCCGCGATAGCTGGGCAGTTCAACGCCCTCGACCACCTCGGTCGGCGCAGAGCGCGGCTTGGCGAATTGCCCGGCCATGCGCCCGACCTTGATCACCGGCACCTTGGCGCCATAGGTCAGCACCATGGCCATTTGCAGCATGACCTTGAACGTGTCGCGGATCGCATCGGCCGAGAACTGTTCGAAGCTTTCGGCACAATCGCCGCCCTGAAGCATGAACGCCTCGCCGCGCGAGGCGGCACCGAGCTGTTCCTTGAGGCGCCGCGCCTCGCCGGCAAAGACGAGCGGCGGATACTGGCCGAGCTGGGCTTCGACCGCCTGCAACTCGGCTTGATCCGTGTAATCCGGCATCTGGATGCGCGGTTTGGCGCGCCAGCCGGATCTTGTCCAGTCACTCATTGTCTTTCTCCGGGTGTCTTGCGTTACGATCACTTCATATACAGAACCCGGATCGCGCTGACCATACGCGAATCGCCGCCTCTTGACGTGGCGGTCCGGGTCTGCCCAAGTGGACGGCAGCGACAGGATTTGCCGTTTACAGCACGTGACCACGCGCCCAGGGCGGAGACTACGAAAGAGACGAGTTGATGGACGACCCTCGCCAGACAATCAAGCTTGAAAGCGTGCCCTCCAAGCCGCGGCGTTTTATCTTTGTGCTGCTCGACCAGTTCACCCTTTTGTCATTCGCCAGCGCCATCGAGGCGATCCGTATCGCAAACCGGATGTCGGGACGCGAGCTTTACGAATGGAAGCTGGCCGGCGAAGGTGGCGAGATGGTGTCGTGCTCGGCGGGCACCAGCTTTGCGCTCGACATGGATCTTGGCGAGGTCACGCGCGATGACACGATCCTTGTCTGTGGCGGGATGCGCATCCAGACCGCGACCACCAAGAAGCTCGTGTCATGGCTCAGGCGCGAGGCCCGCAAGGGGCCGGTGATCGGCGGGCTTTGCACCGCGGGTTATTCGTTGGCCAAGGCGGGGCTTCTGGATGGCAAGCGCGCTACCATCCACTGGGAAAACCAGGACAGTTTCACCGAGGAGTTCGACGAGGTGACACTGACCAAGTCGGTGTTCGTGGTCGATGGCAACCGCATGACCACGGCCGGGGGCACATCGTCCATCGACCTCATGCTCAAGCTTATCGCAGACGACCATGGCGAGGAACTGGCCAATGCGGTGGCCGATCAGTTGATCTATTCCTCGATCCGTACCGACCAGGACACGCAACGCCTTTCGGTGCCCACGCGGATCGGGGTCCGGCATCCGAAACTGAGCCTTGTCATCCAGAAGATGGAGCAGAACATCGAGGAGCCGATCAGCCCCTCGATCCTGGCCCGCGAGGTCGGGATGAGCACACGGCAGCTCGAACGGCTGTTCCGGCGCTACCTCAACCGTTCACCCAAACGCTATTACATGGAACTGCGGCTGCAAAAGGCACGCAACCTCTTGATGCAGACCGACATGAGCGTGATCAACGTGGCGCTGGCCTGCGGGTTCGCAAGCCCGTCGCATTTCTCGAAATGCTATCGTGCGCATTACGACACCACGCCCTATCGCGAACGCGGCAGCCACGCGACGCGGCTGTCGATCTGACCGGGCGTACGGCCTTCGCACCATGGCGCTCATTGCGACCGCGCTGCAGTCGCTGCGGCGATGACATGCAACAGGCTCTATTCCGGGCGAAGGCGATAGATCGTGCCATTGCCCTCGGAGACGATCCAGAGCGCGCCATCCGGCCCCTCGCGCAGATCGCGCACGCGCGCGGTTTCGCGGCCCTCGATCCGCCCGACCTCCTCCGCAGCCCCGGGGGTCAGGACCGCGACATGATCGAACTTGAGCGAACCGACGAAATGATGCCCGCGCGCGGCCGGCCAACCGTTGCCGGAGTGGATCACCATCCCCGAAGGCGCGATGGACGGATCCCAGTAGAACTCGGGCTGCTCCATGCCCGGTTTGGACGTGCCTTCACCGATCTTGCCGCCGGAATAATGGCGGCCATAGGCGATGACCGGCCAGCCGTAATTGGCACCGCGGCGAACGAGGTTGATCTCGTCCCCGCCGCGCGCACCGTGTTCGTTGACCCAGAGCTGCCCCTCGGAATCGAGCGTGGCGCCCTGCGGGTTGCGGTGGCCATAGGACCAGATCTCGGGCTGCGCGTCAGACTGCCCGGTAAATGGATTGTCGGAGGGCACGTCCCCGTCGCGCGTTACGCGAATCACGCTGCCATTGTGACGCGCGCGATCCTGTGCGGATGGCCGGTCGCCCCGGTCACCGATGGTCAGAAAAAGCGTCCCATCACGCGCCTCGACGATCCGGCCACCGAAATGCCGTCCGCCGGATGACCCCGGGGCCATTTCAAAAATCACCTGCAGATCGCGCAACCGGTTCTCGACGAGCTTTGCCACGGCAAGCGCGGTGCCTGCGCCGTCGCGCTGGGCCTTGGCAAAGCTCAGGAACACGGTGCCGCTTTGTTCGAAATCCCGCGCGATCGCGATATCGAGCAACCCGCCCTGCCCGCGCGCGGCGATGTCAGGCAGGCCGCTGACCTGCTCGCGGGTGCCATCGGGCGCCAGAAGCCAGAGACGACCGGCGCGTTCGGTAACGAGCATTCGCCCATCGGGTAGAAACCCCAGCGACCATGGCACCCGAAACTCCTCGGCCACGGTTTCGATCAGCGCCGGCCCCAGCGGCGTATCGATGCGGCGCTCTTCGGCCCCGGCGGGTGCCGCCCCCCAGAACACGGACATGATACCGAGAATGGCAATGAAAAATCGCATGTCGATCCCCCTTTCGGCAGATGATCCTAGCACGGTCGCGACCGTGGTGCGCCAACGTTCACGTGAGTGAAACAATTGCCTTGCGGAATGTCGCCTTAATGCTTTTCTTTTTTGGTCAGCCGGAATAGGCTTTGCACCGGACTTATCGTTCCAACATGGGAGAAAATCATGAAGAAACTGATTGCTACCACCGCAGCGACGGCGCTTTTTGCCGGTGCGGCACATGCCGAAGAGATCAAGATTGGCGTCCTTCTGGGCTTTACCGGACCGATCGAATCGACCGTTGCGCACATGGCCCCCGCGGCTCATCTGGCGATCAAGGAAGTCAGCGACAGCGGCCTTCTGCTCGACGGCGCAACCGTTGTTGGTGTCAACGGCGACACCACCTGCATCGATTCCTCGGCCGCGACATCCGCCGCCGAGCGGTTGATCACCTCGGACCGGGTCAAGGGGATCGTCGGTGGCGACTGTTCGGGTGTGACCGGTGCGGTGCTCAACAACGTGGCGCTGCCCAACGGTGTCGTGATGGTGTCGCCCTCGGCCACGTCGCCGGCGCTGAGCCACCAGAACAACGAGGATGAAGGATTGTTCTTCCGCACCGCGCCCTCTGACGCGCGCCAAGGCGTCGTGATGGCGGAAATCCTGATGGAAGAAGGCATCGAAGAAGTCGCCGTGACCTATACCAACAATGACTACGGCAAGGGGTTGGCCGACAGTTTCGAGGCCTCGTTCAAGGAGATGGGCGGCACGGTGACGATGACCGCCGCGCATGAAGACGGCAAGGCCGACTACTCGGCCGAAGTCAGCTCGCTGGCCTCGGCCGGCGGCGAGCGCCTGGTTGTTGCGGGCTATGTCGACCAGGGCGGCGCAGGTATCGTGCGCTCGGCGCTCGATAGCGGGGCGTTCGAGACCTTCCACTTCCCCGACGGGATGATGTCGAATGCACTGGTCGAGAATTTCGGCGCCGAGATCAACGGCTCGACCGGCCAGCACCCCAGCCCGACCGAAGAACTGGTCGAGCGGTTCAGCGAGGTTGCGGAAGCCTCGGGCGGCGATTGGGATCCGACCACGCCCTTCACGCCCGAAAGCTACGACGCCGCGGCGCTGATTCTTCTTGCCATGCAGGCGGCCGGATCCTCCGATCCGAGCGACTACAAGGAGAAGATGATGGATGTCGCCAATGCCCCGGGCGAAGAGATTCAGGCCGGGGAACTGGCCAAGGGTCTGGAAATTCTCGCCGAGGGCGGCGAGATCGACTATGTCGGCGGCACCGGTGTCGAGTTGATCGATCCGGGCGAAGCTGCGGGTCTCTTCCGCCAGGTGCTGATCAAGGACGGCGAGAACACCACCGTTCAGTTCCGCTGATCCAACGATAGCCAACCGCATGCGGCCCGGCACCTTCCGGGCCGCATGCCACGATAATCCGGCGGGAAACGCCGGGCACCTCCGGGGAGAGGGCACATATGATAACCGTTGACGACGTGCACAAGCATTTCGGCGGGTTCCATGCCGTTGATGGAGCGACGCTTGAAATCTCCGAAGGGTCGATCACTGGCCTGATCGGACCGAACGGCGCAGGAAAAACCACTCTTTTCAACGTGATCGCGGGCGTTCTTCCACCAACGTCCGGGCGTGTGACCATGTATGGCGAGGACATCACCGGCCTGCCCCCGCACACGCTTTTCCACAAGGGCCTGCTCAGGACGTTTCAGATCGCGCATGAATTCAGTTCGATGACCTGCCGCGAGAACCTGATGATGGTGCCGGGCGACCAGTCGGGCGAACACATCTGGAACACCTGGTTCGGACGCAAGCGCATCGCCGAAGAGGAACGCGCCCTGCGCGCCAAGGCCGACGAGGTTCTGGAGTTCCTGACCATCGAACATCTGGCCGACCATCGCGCGGGCGAGGTTTCCGGCGGACAGAAGAAGCTGCTCGAACTGGGGCGCACGATGATGGTCGATGCCAAGATCGTCTTTCTCGACGAGGTCGGCGCCGGCGTGAACCGCACGCTGCTCAACACCATCGGGGATGCGATCATTCGCCTCAACAAGGAGCGCAACTATACCTTCGTGGTGATCGAGCATGACATGGATTTCATCGACAAGCTGTGCGACCCGGTGATCTGCATGGCCGAGGGCAAGGTGCTGGCCCAGGGCACGCTGGACGAGATCAAGACCAACGAACAGGTGATCGAGGCCTATCTCGGCACCGGATTGAAGAACAAGCAAATGGCGGGGGCCGAGGCATGAGCAATGGCGGCAACCCCTATCGCGATGACAGGGGCAACAAGGATCGCAGCATCACCAACCCGCATGGCTCCGGTGAAATCCCGCTGCGCGACAGTGGCAAGACGAGCCGCGTGGAGGGCGAAAGCCCGTTCCTGATCGGCGAGAACATGACCGGCGGCTATGGCAGGAACGGGCCCGACATCCTGCATGATTGCACCATCGCGGTGAACCCCGGTGAGATCGCGGTGATCGTGGGCCCCAACGGGGCGGGAAAATCCACCGCGATGAAGGCGGTTTTCGGAATGCTCGACATGCGCGAGGGGCGGGTTCTGCTCGACGGCGAGGACATTTCGGCGCTGTCACCTCAGGACCGGGTGGCCAAGGGCATGGGGTTCGTGCCCCAGACCAACAACATCTTCACGTCGCTCACCGTCGAGGAAAACCTCGAGATGGGCGCGTTCATCCGGCACGACGACATCTCGGACACGATGGAACAGGTCTATGACCTGTTTCCGATCCTCAAGGAAAAGCGCCACCAGGCGGCGGGCGAATTGTCGGGCGGTCAACGCCAGCAGGTCGCCGTAGGCCGGTCGCTGATGACCCGGCCAAAGGTGCTGATGCTCGATGAGCCGACCGCAGGGGTCAGCCCCATCGTGATGGACGAGCTCTTCGATCGGATCATCGAGGTGGCCCGCACCGGCCTGCCGGTCCTGATGGTCGAACAGAACACGCGCCAGGCGCTCGGGATCGCGGATCGCGGTTTCGTCCTGGTGCAGGGGCGCAACGGGCACACCGGTACCGGCAAGGAACTCCTGGCCGACCCTGAGGTCCGGGCGAGTTTCCTTGGTGGATGAGATGCGCGGGACGCATAATCGCCGCGCTCACGGCCGCCGCGCAGGCGCAGGGCAAACCCTGCGCTTTCGAAACCGGGCGTTTTGCCGCGCAACGCAACGGTCATGCCAAGTCAGGTCCAAAGATCGGGGCGCATTCCGAACGCTGCGGAGGCGCGCCATGATGCGCGTGCTGGCATGGAATACTCGATGTGAGGGCGTGGTGCCTGCACGGAAAACCATAAACATGCAAAAGACCCGCGCGGCCATGCCGCAAAGCGGGCCGACAAGGGAAGGAAGCCGATGGAAATCCTGAACGCGTTCCTCGTGCTGGCCAATTTTGTTCTGATCCCGGCCATCACCTATGGCAGTCAGCTGGCGCTGGGCGCGCTGGGGGTGACGATGATCTATGGTATCCTGCGGTTCTCGAATTTCGCCCATGGCGATTCGATGGCCGTCGGCACGATGGTCGCCATCCTGTTGACCTGGTGGTTCCAGTCGATGGGAATCACTGCCGGGCCACTGCCCACCGCCCTGCTGGCGCTACCCTTTGCCATTGTCGTGACGATCGGGGTTCTGCTTGGCACCGACCGGCTCGTCTTTCGGTTCTACCGGCGGCAGAAGGCCAAGCCGATCATACTGGTCATGGCGTCGCTCGGGGTGATGTTCGTCTATAACGGGCTGGTGCGCTTCGTTCTCGGCCCCGACGAGCATCGCTTTGCCGATGGCGATCGCTTCATCATCTCGGTACGCGATTTCAAGGCTCTGACCGGGCTGCCCGAGGGGGTCGCCATCCGCACCACGCAAGGTATCACGGTGATCACGGCAGTGATCGTCGTGGCGGCGTTGTTCTGGTTCCTGGGGCGCACCCGCACAGGCAAATCCATGCGCGCCTATTCCGACAACGAGGATCTGGCGCTTCTCTCCGGCATCAACCCCGAGCGCGTGGTGATGTATACATGGATGATCGTCGCGGGGCTCATCACCATCGCGGGCGTGCTTTACGGGCTCGACAAGAGCTTCAAGCCCTTCACCTATTTCCAGCTCCTGCTGCCGATCTTCGCCAGCGCCATCGTCGGCGGGCTCGGAAGTCCGCTGGGCGCCATTGCAGGCGGGTTCATCATCGCCTTTTCCGAGGTGACGATCACATATGCCTGGAAACGGGTGCTGACCTATGCGTTACCCGATGAGCTTGCACCGTCGGGCCTCGTCCAGTTGCTTTCGACCGACTACAAGTTCGCTGTCAGCTTCATGATCCTGGTCATCGTGCTGCTGTTCCGGCCAACCGGTATCTTCAGGGGAAAATCGGTATGAGCGAGACATTGAAAAACACGCTTCTGTTCGCGACCGTCGCGGCGCTCATCATTCTCACCGGCTTCGTGCAAAGCTGGAACACGGCCCTGTTCATCATCAACATGGGACTGATCAGCGCGATCATGGCGCTCGGGGTCAATCTCCAATGGGGTTTTGCCGGCCTGTTCAATGTCGGCGTCATGGGCTTTGTCGCACTGGGTGGGCTGGCCGTGGTGCTGGTGTCGATGCCGCCCGTGGGCGATGCCTGGGCCGCGGGAGGCGCGCAGGTCCTCATCGGGCTGGCTCTTGGCGCCGCGACGATCGCAGGCGGCATTCTGACCTATCAGAAAATGGCGCCGGGGCGGAACCGCACGCTGGCCCTCATCGGCGTGCTCGGGGTGGGCTTTTTCGTCTTTCGGTATGTCTTTGACGCAGGTGTCGAGGCCATCGAGGGGGTGAACTCGGCGGGCACCGGCTATCTCGGCGGGCTGGGCCTTCCGGTGCTGCTGGCCTGGCCGGTGGGCGGGCTTCTGGCGGCCGGTGCGGCGTGGTTCATCGGCAAGACGGCACTGGGGCTGCGCTCGGATTACCTGGCCATTGCCACGCTGGGCATCGCCGAAATCATCATTGCCGTTCTCAAGAACGAGGACTGGCTGTCGCGCGGGGTCAAGAACGTGTCGGGGCTGCCCCGCCCGGTGCCCTATGAGATCGACCTGCAACGGGACCCCGATTTCGTCGCCCGTGCCGAGGGGCTGGGCCTCGATCCGGTGATCGCCTCGTCACTCTACACCAAGCTGGGTTATGCATTGCTGTTTCTCGTCGTTCTGCTCATCGTCCTGTGGCTGGCGCAGCGGGCGCTGCACTCGCCATGGGGTCGGATGATGCGCGCGATCCGCGACAACGAGGTCGCCGCGGAAGCCATGGGCAAGAACGTGACCGCGCGGCATTTGCAGGTCTTTATCCTTGGCAGCGCGATCTGCGGCGTGGCCGGCGCGATGATGACCACGCTCGACGGGCAACTGACGCCAAGTTCCTATCAACCGCTGCGCTTTACCTTCCTGGTCTGGGTGATGGTGATCGTCGGAGGGTCGGGCAACAACCTCGGCTCGGTGCTGGGCGGATTCCTGATCTGGTTCCTCTGGGTGCAGGTCGAGCCAATCGGCCATTCGCTCATGAGCGTGATCACCTATGGACTGGCCGACGACAACGCGCTGCGCCTGCACCTTCTGGAATCCGCGGCGCATATGCGGCTCCTGACCATGGGTCTCATACTGCTTCTGGTGCTGAGGTTCAGCCCGCGTGGCCTCATCCCCGAGAAATGACCGGCGGGGCGCACGGCGCCCCGTCATTTCAAAGTCCCCCTGCGGCGGGTCAATCGCGATCTGGTCGGGAAACCTTGGGCCGGTCAACGCCCCTTGAAGAGCCCGCCCAGGATGCCGCGCACGATCCGCCGTCCGGTGGTGCCGGTCAGTTCCTTCATCACCGTTCGGGTGAGTTGTTCGCTGATGCTGGCATCCGCGCGCGAAGATCGCGAGGATGATCGCGTGATCCGCGCACCGGAATAGCGCCGCGCCTGTCGGAATTCGCGCTCGCGTTCCTCGGCCTCGCTCTCTTTGATCTCTGCCTCTTCGGCTGCGTGGGCCGCTGCGGCGGCGCGATCAGCCAGCATTTCATGCGCCGAATGGCGATCCTTTGCCGTCTCGTACTTGCCTGCAAGCGGGGAGGCCGCGATCACCGCCGCCCGCTCGCCGGGTTCGATCGGCCCGAGTTGTGACGATGGCGGGCGGATCAGCGTGCGCTGCGCGATGCCGGGCACGCCCTTGTTCTCAAGCATGGAGGTCACTGCTTCGCCCACGCCGACCTCGCGGATCGCCTTCTCGATGTCGAGTGCCGGATTGTCGCGATAGGTCTGGGCGGCAAGGCGCAGGGCCTTGCGGTCACGCGCGGTAAAGGCGCGCAACGCATGCTGGACCCGGTTGCCAAGCTGGCCCAGCACCGTGTCGGGGACGTCCGCCGGGTTCTGGGTGACGAAATAGACGCCGACCCCCTTGGAGCGGATCAGGCGGGCGACCTGTTCGACCTTGTCGATCAGCACCTTGGGCGCGTCATCAAACAGCAGATGGGCCTCGTCGAAGAAAAAGACGAGCCTCGGCTTCTCGGGGTCGCCGATCTCGGGCAGTTCCTCGAACAACTCGGACAGAAGCCAGAGAAGAAAGGTGGCATAGAGCCGGGGGGCGCGCATCAATTCATCGGCGGCCAGGATGTTGATCCGCCCGCGTCCGGCATCATCTGTGAGCATCATGTCGTCAAGATCGAGGGCAGGTTCGCCAAAAAATCCCGCCCCACCCTGGTTTTCCAGCACCAGGAGCCGACGCTGGATCGCGCCGATCGACTGGGGTGCGATCATGCCGTAGCGGGTCGAAAGCGTGGCACGGTTTTCGCTCACCCAGACCAGGAGCGCCCGGAGGTCCTTGAAATCAAGGATCGGCAATCCTTCATCATCGGCGAGCCGGAAGGCGATGTTGAGCACCCCCTCCTGTGCTTCGCTCAGGCCCAGCAGGCGTGACAACAAAAGCGGTCCCATCTCTGCAACGGTGGTGCGGATCGGGTGCCCCTGACGTCCGAAAAGATCCCAGAACGTCACGGGAAAGCCTTCGTAGACATAATCGTCAAATCCGATCTTGCCCGCACGCTCGATGAAGGCATCGTGGTGTTTGAACCCCGCGCTGCCGGATTTCGCGAGACCGGCCAGATCGCCCTTCACGTCGGCCACGAATACCGGGACTCCCCGGGCCGAGAAACCTTCGGCCATGATCTGGAGCGTCACAGTCTTGCCGGTGCCGGTCGCACCGGCAATCAGACCGTGGCGATTGGCATGGCTCAGAAGAAGGCCCTGCTTATCGGTATGATCCTGGCCGCCCCCGCCGATGAAAATTGCGTCGTCCAAGTTGCGTTGCTCTCTGTCGTCGTCAATGTGCCGCTTGACCATACAAGCTTAACCACTTGGTGCCAGAATAATATCGACCCCGGTGCCGACGGTCCTCCCGGTCCCTCGGTCGACTTCCTCCCTGTCAGACTGGCCGCGCCCTTGGGCGCGGCACTTTTCAGGGGAAAATTTCCCGATTTTACCTGTTGACGCAACGGCTTGAACGACATAGCGTTCCAGCAATCACTAAGTCGGCCGGTCCGACGGGGAGCAAAAACGGGAAAGAGGCCGACTGGCCTCTTTTTCATTTGGAGACCACATCTCGGCACGGATGATCCACGCGAGACATGTCATCCTGCGCTGTCGCTCACCACGCAAGAACTTGCCGCTCGGCACTTTGCAGGGCTTGGATTTGCGCTGACATGCCGGTCGCAACATGCTAGAGCCTGCGTCAAGAAACACATCGCAAGACAAGACGGAAAACAGATATGCACAAGCTTCTCTCCAGCCTCTCCCTTGCAGCATTCCTCGCATTGGCGCCTGCACTGCATGCGCAGGACACCACAACGGACCCGGCGAATGACGAGTCGGCGGAAACCGAAGACTCCCCTCCCCTGGCCGAAGGGCTTTCGATGGGTGAAGAGGATGGCCAGGGCCAGATCGAGCCCTACGTAAAGGCCGAGCATGGAGACTGGTCACTGCAATGCTTTCCCGTTGAAGACGAGGACGGCGAGGAGCCTTGCCAGTTGTATCAGCTTCTCAAGGATGACATGGGGACCGACGTTGCCGAGGTGGCGATCTTCCGTCTGCCCGAAGGAGGCCAGGCGGTGGCCGGTGCAACCGTGACCGTGCCGCTTGAGACCCTGCTGACGGCCCAACTCACAGTCGCCATTGATGATGGCCAGAGCAAACGCTATCCGTTTTCCTTCTGCTCACCGGTGGGCTGTTATGCGCGGATCGGCTTTACCGAGGACGATGTCGCGGCCTTCAAACGCGGTGCCAAGGCGACAGTGACACTGGTGCCCGCACCTGCCCCGGACCAGGAGGTTGTGCTGGAAATGTCGCTGTCGGGTTTCACCGCGGCCTATGACGAAGCCAGCGTCATCGAGAACTGAGTCCATCTGGATCAGTGCAAGAAGGCCGCCCATGACGAGGCGGCCTTTTTCGTACGGTGCTTCCGGCCGTGGTGTTCTTCAGACTTTTTTCAGCGCCAGGACGGCGTTGAGACCGCCAAACGCAAAGGCATTCGAGAGCGCCGCGTCGACCCGCGCCTCGCGTGCCACGTTGGGCACGACATCGAGCGCACATTCCGGGTCCGGTTCCTCATAACCGATGGTGGGCGCGATGACGCCGTCGCGCAGGGCCATGATACAGGCCAGAAGCTCGACCGCGCCGGTGCCGCCGATGAGGTGACCATGCATCGACTTGGTGGACGAGATCATCAGGTCGTCGGCATGGGCGCCGAACACGTCCGCGACGGCGGCGCATTCGGTCTTGTCATTGGCGGCCGTGCCGGTGCCGTGGGCGTTGATATAGCACACGTCCGATGCGTTGAGCCCCGCATCCTGAAGCGCGCCGGCGATGGCCCGTGCGGCCCCCTGTTTCGATGGCATCACGATATCGGCCGCGTCCGAGGACATGGCAAAACCGGCCACCTCGGCCATGATTTCCGCGCCACGCTTCTTGGCATGTTCGTAGTCCTCGAACACGAACACGCCCGCGCCTTCGCCCTGCACCATGCCGTTGCGATTGGCCGAGAACGGACGGCAGGCGTCACGTGACATCACGCGCAGCCCCTCCCACGCCTTGACCCCGCCAAAGCACAGCATCGACTCCGAGCCCCCCGTCACCATCACCGGCGCCATGCCGTAGCGCACCATCTGGAACGCCTGTGCCATGGCGTGGTTGGACGAGGCACAGGCCGAGGCCACGGTAAAGCTCGGCCCCTTGAGATTGAATTCCATGCTGACATGGCTGGCCGCCGCGTTGTTCATCAGCTTGGGCACGACAAAGGGATGCACCCGGTTCTTGCCCTCTTCGTAGACCGTGCGATAATTGTCGTCGAGCGTGGTCATTCCGCCGCCGGAATTGCCCAGCACCACGCCGGATCGCGCCGCCAATTCTCCGTGAAACTCCAGCCCCGCCTGCGCAATCGCCTCGCGCGCCGCGACCAGCGTGAACTGCGTGAAGCGGTCATAAAGCGATATCTGCTGGCGGTTGAAGATGCCTTCGGCCTCGAAGCCCTTGACCTGTCCGCCGATCTTGATCGCAAGCCGGTCGACATCGCGAATCTCGATCGGGCCGATTCCGCATCGTCCCTCGCGCATCGCCTCGAGCGTCTCGGTCACGTCATGGCCAAGGGCGTTGATCGTCCCGGCACCGGTGATGACGACGCGCCTCATGCCCTGATCAGCTCTTCTTTTCGGCGATCAGTCGCTCGATCCCTGCCACGATCGACGCGACGGAAGAAATGTCGAAATCGCTCTCCTCCGGTGCATTGGCATTGAACGGCACGGAGATATCAAACGCTTCCTCGATCGCGAAAATGGATTCCACGAGCCCCAGACTGTCTATGCCCAGATCCTCAAGCGTGCTGTCCATCGTCACATCTGACGGGTCAAGCACCGCCTGTTCGGCAATGATCGCGATCACCTTGTCCTTCACGCTCATCACGCACGACCTCTTTGTCATTCCTGGCGCCCATGTAATGCCTTTGAACCCGAACCGGAACAAGGGATTTGCGACATTTGAATGACGCGGCCACGCCCGGGGATCACTCGCCCGCGTCCAGGGCCTCGATCCGCGCCTTCATCGCGGCGAAATCCTCCATCATCCGGGGCAGCCGGCGCATGGCCTTGTAGATCTCGACATGCTGGTCCATCCGAACCGCAGGATACCCCAGCACGACGCGCCCCGCGGGCACCTTGCTCAGGATCACGGACGCCCCGCCGGCGACCACACGGTCGCCCACGGTGGTGTTGTCGGTTACCCCGACCTTTCCGCCCAGAACGACATGGTTGCCCACCACGCTCGATCCGGCGACACCGACCATGCCGGCAAAAAGACAATCATGGCCAATCACCACATTATGCCCGATATGGCCGAGATTGTCGATCTTGGTGCCGTTGCCGATCCGCGTGGCCCGGATCGTGCCCGCATCGACGCAGGTGTTGCAGCCCAGTTCGACATCGTCGCCGATCTCCACCGCGCCGAGGCTGTGAATCCGCACCCAGGATTGCCCCACGGCATCGACATCTGCGCCCAGGCTGTCGCGCGCCTGCTCGACAGCGTTGACCTCGGGGGTGACAAAGGAAAACCCGTCCATGCCAATGGTAGCCCCCGGATGGGCGATCAGGCGCGCGCCGATCCGTACACGCGGCCCGATCTTGACACCCACATGCAAGAGCGCATCCGCACCTATCTCGCTGTTCGGCCCCACATAGACCTGCGGTCCGAGCGTCGATCCCGCGCCGATCCGGACGCCGGCACCGATCACGCAATAGGGACCGATCGCCACATCGGCACCAATCTCGGCGCCCTCGCCGATGATCGCGCTGGGATGGATGCCCGGAGCATAGCCCGGCCCCTTGTCCAGAGCGGCGGTCAGGCCAGCCATGGCAAAGCGCGGGCGGGCGGGAATGATCGCAGCCTCAAGCCCGAGCGCCTGCCAATCGGCCCCTTGCCACAGCATTGCAGCGCGCGCACGCCCTGCCGACAGGCCATCGGCATATTTTCGACGCGTCGCCAAAGCCAGATCCGTCGGCCCGGCATCGGCCGGTTCCGCCACGCCGGAGATCTCGATCGAGAGATCGCCGAACGCCTCGGCCCCGATCGCTTCGGCGATCTCGCTGACGGATTGTCCCATGTACCTGTTCCCCCCGTTTGCTGCGGGGCCAGATCTACCCCTGAACCGGCTGCAGTGTCACCCCCGCCCGGGACAGCGCATCCCAGATCGCTGCATCACGCCCATAGATGTCGCGACGATACTGGGTGTTGCCCTTGGCCCTGGTAAAGGCGGTGCGATAAATCAGGTGTACGGGAACCGGCGTTTCCAGATTGACGCGCGTCTGCCGGCCCGAATTCAGGATCCTCTGGAAAAAGGGCTCCGGGTCGGCCTCTTGCCGCGACAGCAGCTCATAGGCGAAATCGTAGGGATCGTTGAGCCGAACGCACCCGCTCGAATAGGCGCGCGTCTCGCGCGAGAAAAGATGCTTTTCGGGGGTGTCGTGCAGGTAGATCGCATAAGGGTTGGGAAACATGAACTTGACGGTGCCAAGGGCATTATTGCGGCTTGGCGGCTGGCGCAGGTTGAAGGGGAAATTGCCGGCGGAATAGCGGGCAAAGTTCACCTGCCCCCGTGGAACAACCCGACCGCGCGAATCCACCACCTGGAGATGCCCCAGCGCATTGGGATTGTTCTGGAGTTTCGGCAGGTAATCACGCCGCAGAATTCCGCGCGGCACGGTCCAGTCGGGATTGATCTCGAGATAGGTCATATCTTGCGAGAATTCCGGGGTCTGCTTGTCGCTTCTGGTCGAGCCGATCACCGAACGGGTCTCGAAAGTCACGCTGCCATTGTCGACGATCCTGGCTGTGAAATCGGTGATATTGACCAATATGTAGCGGTTGCGCGGGTCGATGTTGACCCAGCGTTCCCGCTCCATGGCGACATGGATGGATTTCAGACGCTCATCGACCCCGCGATTGATTTCGGCCATGGTTCCGGCCCCGGCCACACCATCGGGGGTCAGCCCGTGGTCGGTCTGAAACTGCTGAACGGCCCGCTGAACCCGTGCGTCATAGCTTTGCGACATCGACCGGCGCAGGTAGCCCATCGCTGTCAAACGGTCACGCAGCACCACCACCTGTTCACCCGCGTCGCCCGGCTCGAGCGATCGGGCGGTCACGGTCCCGCCCCACCCGCCGCGGGCGGCAACACGCTCGAGTCTCAGCTTTTCCTTCATCAGACGGGCATATTCGTGACTCTCCGGTGGCAGGGTGCGAAAGAAGTCGGCAGGATCGGATTGCGCGAAATCGGCGAGATATTCAGCCCCCTTTCGCACCGGCACCTTGCGCTTGATGCCATTGTCGATGCGTGCAGGCACGAGCATTCCGGTTTCCATGTCGCGCGCGAGCCGCAGCAAGCGCCGCGACATCTCGACCTCGGCAAGCCCGCGATCGCGCGGGCTGCGCACCTGCGCAAGCTGCTCTCTCAAGCTCCCGGGGTCATAGCGTTCGCTTGGCAAACCATGGATCGGAGCCGTGTCGATAGCCGCGAAGAGTGCCTTGCGTCGCTCGGCATCCTGTGCGGATGCGCTGGTCCAGATCGGGCGATAGTCATTATTCCGGTAAAATTCCGCCAATGCATCGTCACGCGCCGCGGCTTCGGCCACGGCCTGCTTGAAAGCCGTCACCTCGGACCGGGCCGCGCCGGCCACAACCAGGCACGCGAAAAGGATTGCGAGCCCGCCTGCAAGGTGGACCCCGACCCGCGATTGCCGCCAAAGCGTTGTCATGAGTGTCCCCGAATCCGTTGTTATCACGCGAAATAGCCCTGTCTTGCCCGGCCAATGGCCTTCTGTCCATTCACAAACACGCCAGAACGCACAGGTCACGCCAGCTGATGCAATCCCACAACTCACGCCCTCGCGCCAACGGCATCTTGGCCACAGCACGGGAGATTTCAGCGAAATTCTGCCGACTCCCCTTGAATGCATACATTCCGATGCACAACAGGGTTGGCCGCCGATTCGATCTATGCAATAAAAACTGCAATTCGGGGATGAATGGCAGGATACGCGTAACATCGCGTCAAGAAACAGGTAGGCGACGGGACGGCGCTTTTACATGACTGATCAAAGCTCTATGGGCATTTCGAGACGTGGACTGCTCGGGATGTTCGCCGCAACAGCGATTGCGGCAGCACCAACTTATCCAAAGGCAGCAGGGTTCCTTCGCGGTGGCGGAGACATTAGACGGATCAAGATGTACTCGCCGCGAACCGGCGAGAAGATCGACATGATCTACTGGATCGAGGGCGATTACATCAAGGACGCGGTGGACGAAGTGAACCGGTTCATGCGCGATTGGCGCACCAACGATGTGAAGGCCATCGACCTGCGCACCATCGACATAATGGCTGCATCGCACAACCTTCTCGATGTGACCGAACCCTACATGCTCTTGTCCGGCTATCGCAGCCCAAAAACCAACGCCATGCTGCGCTCGCGCTCGGGCGGCGTGGCCAAGAACTCGCTCCATCTCAAGGGCCAGGCAGCGGACCTGCGCCTGTCCTCGCGCTCGGTCAGCCAGATGGCGCGCGCCGCCGCGTCCTGCCGGGCCGGTGGTGTCGGACAATACTCGGGCTCGAATTTCGTACACATGGATTGTGGTCCGATCCGCAGCTGGGGTCGGTAACGCCCGACCAGATGGTTTTTCGGCCAAACGCCCGCGCCAATCGCGCGGGCGTTTTCCTGTCCGGCATCCGGCCAGGGTTGTTGCCCGGCTGGCAATGCGGCCACGATAAGATCAGGCACTTGCCTGCCCTGCCCTTGCAGAAAGGACGCATCCGATGACACGACAGAACGAATACGGCCAACCCATAGGCGACCCGGTTCCCGGCCCCTTCCCCCGCCCGCGGCCACCGCGCAGCGAAATGTCGGGGCGTTATGGCCGTCTCGTCCCGCTCGACCCATCCCATGCGCCGGCGCTCCACGCCGCCTACGCCTCGGCGCCGGATGGACGTGTCTGGACCTACCTGCCAAATGGCCCCTATGAGCACGAGAACGACTATGCCGAATGGGTGGAGCAGGCCGCACGGAGCGATGACCCGCTCCATTTCACCGTGCTGGACCGCGAGGACCGCCCGCTCGGCACCGCCAGTTTCCTGCGCATCGACCCCGGCGCAGGCGTGATAGAGGTGGGCTTCATCAACTTTTCATACCAGATGCAACGCAGCCGCCTTTCGACCGAAGCGATGTTCCTGATGATGACGCGCGCCTTCGACGAGTTGGGCTATCGCCGCTACGAATGGAAATGCGACGCGCTTAACGCGCCCTCGATCACGGCCGCCAAACGGCTGGGCTTTACCTATGAAGGCACCTTCCGGCAGGCCACGCATTACAAGGGTCGCAATCGCGATACCGCGTGGTTCTCCATCATCGACAGTGAATGGCCCGCCATCCGCGCCGAGTTCACCCGCTGGCTCGACCCCGGCAATTTCGACAATGATGGCCACCAGATGACCCCGCTCAAGACAAGATAAAGGCCCGGAACACAAAGGCCCCATCGGGCGCAAGCCGGCATCGCTCAGCCTCGGTCTGGCCCCAAGTGCCGCTGCGTCGCGCTTTACCACGGTTGCGCCATGCCTAACCTGCCGCGGGGGAAAGCCGAGGGAGGAAACCCGATGTCCATCTATACCGAGAACGACGCCACCGGTCTTGCCGCGCTGGTCGCCGCGGGCGATGTCACGCCCGATGAGTTGCTCGACGCCGCGCTGGAACAGGCGACGGCCTGGAACCCGCATCTCAACGCCGTCGTGCACATGCAAGAGGATGTGGCGCGTGCAAGGATCCGCGACGACCTGCCCGAGGGGCCATTTCGCGGCGTGCCGTTCCTGATCAAGGATCTGGGCTGCGAGGCAATGGACTTTCCCACCAGCAACGGCTCGAAACTTTGTGAAGGGATGCGCTGGAATTACGATTCGACCCTTTTCACCCGGTTTCGTGCCACCGGCCTCAACACCTTCGCGCGCACCACCTCGCCCGAGTTCGGCGTCGGCCCGGTGACCGAATCGCAGGTCTATGGCGGACCCACCCGCAACCCGTGGAATCTCGAACATACATCGGGCGGAAGCTCGGGCGGCGCGGGGGCCGCCGTCGCCGCCGGGATCGTACCGGCCGCGCATGGCTCGGACGGGGGCGGATCGGTGCGCATCCCCGCCGCGTCAAGCGGCCTCGTGGGCTTCAAGCCCACCCGCGCGCGCCTGCCCATGGGCCCGGGCACCGGCGAAGGCTGGGGCGGCATGGCGATCGACGGGGTGTTGACCCGCTCGCTTCGCGACACCGCCGCGCTGCTCGACGCCGTGGCCGGACCCGAATCCGGCGCCCCTTATGCCGCGCCTGCGATGGAGGAAAGCTATGCCGCCACCATGGCACATGATCCGGGCCGCTTGCGCATCCGGATGGTCACCACCACCTTTACCGGCGGCGCGGTCGATCCCGAATGTGTGGCCGGGGTCGAGAAGACCGCGAAACTGCTCGAAAGCCTCGGGCATGAAGTGGAGCCATGGGCGCCCGAACCCGAACTCGACGTGCCCGCGATGATGTGGGCCTGGACCAGGATCGTGGCCTGCGGCACGGCAGGACGGGTGGCGAACATCCTCGGCGACCGCCCGCTCGATCCGGCGATGGTCGAGGGCGTCACGCGCGGCGCCATCGCCTATGCCAAGACTGTGAGCGGTGTGGACTACCTCGACGCGGTGGGCCAGATCCACGCCTTCGGCCGCCGCATGGCGCATGTGTTCGACACCTGCGACATCATCCTCTCGCCCACGCTGCGCGTGCCGCCGTGCAAGGTCGGATATCTCAAGCCCGACAATGACGACTGGGCCGCATATCGCAACGGGGACGACAGCGTTTTCGCCTACTCTCCCTTCACCGCGATCTTCAACGCCTCGGGCCAACCCGCCGTCTCGCTGCCGCTGCACTGGGCAGGCGATTTGCCGGTGGGCATTCATCTCGCCGCGCCGTTCGGAGCGGATGCGCGCCTCATGTCGCTTTGCGGCCAGATCGAACGCGCCGCCCCATGGGCCGCGAAACAGATGGAGGTGATCCGCCGCGGCCCGCCCGCATGAAATTTCCGCGGCAGACCCAACATCTTGTTGCGGTGCGGCATGTCACCCGCTAGAGAGGCGGTACAGATGCGAATGACGCGGTTTGCATGACTGATGCGCGGGGCCGGTTGCCGAAAGGCGGCTGGCCCCGTTTCATGATAGCGCCGACAGTTTGGCCCCGGCCAAGTGCCATGCAACAAGAAGAAGGCGCCAGATGCTCAGACGCGGTCCTTGCATGATCTGACGCCTTCCCCTGAACAATCGCCCCTTACAGGGCCCTGTTCGGATGCTTCGGCCCTTGCGAGCCTCGGCAAGCGGGATCAGGGTTTGCACCCCGTCCCCCCAACCGGCCCGGACCCACGAGGTTGCCCCCTGCCCCGACCGGCCAACGCGATGGCTTTTTGCGCCGCCTTCAAACTGCACCCGAAAGGGCCGTCATTCGGCCAGCGTCCCTTGGCTCTCAACACGGGCTATGGTTCGGTGTAACCTATCCCTAGCCCGCTCCAGCCCCGGAAGACCTCCGCGCCCCGCTCCGGGTCTTGCGACCCTTTGCGTCATGATAAGGCTGCGCCCCAACACCCGAGTCGGGCAACAGAAAAATGACGGGCGGATGAAATTTCTTGGGGATAACTTGCTGGAATTGCACGGGGATTTCCTGTGGAAGAACCGGAATTCCCATGTGTTTCGGCAAGGTTGCAGGAAACGGTCACGCCCACGGCAGTTCAAGGCGCCAAATGCCAGCGAGAAGACCCGTTCCCGTCGATCCTGCCGTCAGGAAAGCCCCTCTGGCGCCTTCACGTATTGACCGTCCTTCCAGTTGGGGTCTTCACGTCGCACCTTGCGGGCATTCCACATCCCCGCTGGAACGCCGATGACAAGCCCCAGCGCGCCGGCGGTGGCAAAGGCCCAGGGCGAATACCACCCCGCAACGAAAAAGACGATCAGGGCGGTGCCTGTCAGGCAAAACACCCAGATCACACCAAGAATTGCTTTCCATCCATATTTCATGGCGACCTCCTTTCGGTTTGCACCAGAGAGGCGTCGCGTGTTTGCGATCAGTCTTTCGGCTCACCCGTCCATCTTCAGGGCCGAAATGAACGCCTCCTGCGGGATTTCAACTTTCCCGAACTGGCGCATCTTCTTCTTACCAGCTTTCTGCTTTTCGAGCAATTTCTTCTTCCGGGTCGCATCGCCGCCATAGCACTTGGCGGTCACGTCCTTGCGCATGGCCGAAAGCGTCTCGCGCGCGATGACCTTGGCGCCGATGGCCGCCTGGATCGGGATCTTGAACATGTGGCGCGGGATCAGTTCCTTGAGCTTTTCGCACATCGCCCGGCCACGCATTTCGGCGCGGTCACGGTGAACCATCATGGCCAGCGCGTCCACCGGCTCGTCATTGACCAGGATCGACATCTTCACGAGATTGTCCTCGCGATAGCCGATCATCTCGTAATCGAAGCTGGCGTAACCCTTGGTCACCGATTTCAGCCGGTCGTAGAAATCAAAGACCACCTCGTTGAGCGGCAGGTCATAGACCGTCATCGCGCGCCCGCCGACATAGGTCAGATCAAGCTGGATGCCGCGGCGTTCCTGGCAGAGCTTGAGCACATCACCGAGATAGTCATCGGGCACCAGGATGGTTGCCTTGATGCGCGGCTCCTCGATGTGATCGACAAGGCTCATGTCGGGCATGTCGGCGGGGTTGTGCAGATCCTGCCGCGTGCCGTCCCGGTGATAGAGGTGATAGATGACCGAGGGCGCCGTGGTGATCAGTTCGATACCATATTCGCGCTCCAGCCGGTCGCGCACCACTTCGAGGTGCAGAAGCCCCAGAAAACCGCAGCGAAAGCCAAAGCCAAGCGCGGCGGAGGTCTCCATCTCGTAGGTGAAGGAGGCATCGTTGAGCGCCAGTTTCTCGATCGCGTCGCGCAGATCCTCGAACTCGTTGGCATCGACCGGGAACAGGCCGCAGAACACGACCGGCACCGAGGGTTTGAAGCCTGGCAGCGGTGCGGCGCAGGGGCGTTTCTCATGCGTGATCGTGTCGCCGACACGGGTGTCGCGGACCTGCTTGATCGAAGCGTTGAGATAACCGATCTCGCCCGGTCCCAGGGCGGCGACATGGGTCATGGCGGGGCGATAGACGCCCACGTCATCCACGTCGTAGGTGCCCCCCGTTTTCATCATGCGGATGCGGTCGCCCTTTTTCAGGGTACCGTCGATGATGCGAACGATACATATCACGCCGAGATACTGGTCATACTTGGAATCGACCAGCATCGCCTTCAGAGGCGCGTCCGGGTCGCCGCCATGGGGCGGCGGCAGGCGCGTGACAATGGCTTCGAGCACGTCGGGGATGCCGAGGCCGGTCTTGGCCGAGATTTCCACCGCGTCGGAGGCGTCGATGCCGATCACGTCCTCGATCTGTTCGCGCACCCGGTCGGGTTCGGCGGCGGGCAGGTCGATCTTGTTGAGGACCGGCACGATCTCGTGATCGGCCTCGATGGCGGTATAGACATTGGCCAGCGTCTGCGCTTCGACGCCCTGCGTGGCGTCAACCACCAGCAGCGATCCCTCGACCGCGCGCATCGAGCGGCTGACCTCGTAGGCGAAATCGACATGCCCGGGCGTGTCGATGAGGTTGAGCACATAGGTCTGACCGTCCCGCGCGGGGTATTCGATGCGCACGGTATTGGCCTTGATCGTGATTCCCCGCTCGCGCTCGATATCCATCGCGTCGAGCAACTGCTCTTTCATGTCGCGTTCGGCAACCGTGCCGGTCAACTGGATAAGCCGATCGGCCAGCGTGGATTTCCCGTGGTCGATATGCGCCACGATCGAGAAATTGCGGATATGCGAAAGCTCTGTCATGGCTTGCATATGAAAGGGTTTTGACCCGCGGTCAATAGCGTGCGCCCGCACGGGCCTGCCGCCCTTCCAACCCCTTCCTCTTGCCCCAAATACTCCGGCGAACGCGAGGGGCTGGCCCCTCGCATCCAACCTTACCACCGCACAACGCCGCGTTCCTCTTTCCCTCGCCTGCGTTCCACGTCACCATCCCCTTCAAAGGAGACCCTACATGATCCCCTACAACGTCCTTGACCTTGCCCCGATCCCCGAAGGCGGCAGCGCGGCGGACGCGCTGCGCAATACCGGCGATCTTGCCGTTCACGCCGAAAACCTCGGTTACAGCCGCTTCTGGCTGGCCGAACATCACAACATGCCCGGCATCGCCTCGTCCTCGACCGCCGTTCTGATCGGTCACGTAGCCAGCCGCACGACACGCATCCGCGTGGGTTCGGGCGGGATCATGCTGCCCAACCATGCGCCGCTGGTGGTCGCCGAGCAGTTCGGCACGCTGGCCACGCTTTACGGTGACCGGATCGACCTTGGCCTCGGGCGTGCGCCGGGCACCGACGGGCGCACGGCGCACGCGCTGCGCCGCGGCCGGATGGAGGACAATTTTCCCGAAGAGGTGATCGAGCTTCTGGGCTTTCTGAACCCGGCCCAGCCGGGCCAGCCGGTGCGCGCGATCCCGGGCGAAGGCACGCAGGTGCCGATCTGGATCCTGGGTTCCTCGCTTTTCGGCGCACAACTGGCCGCGCATCTGGGCCTGCCTTACGCCTTCGCCAGCCATTTCGCCCCGGACGCGCTCGAAGCGGCCTCCCGCACCTATCGCCAGGGCTTTCGCCCCGGGATCACCGATGAACCCCGCTTCATGATGGCGATCAATGTCTTTGCCGCCCGGACCGAGGCCGAGGCCCGGCACTTGCGCTCGTCCCAGCTTCAGGCATTCGTCAACCTGCGCAGCGGGCGCCCCGGCCCGCTGCCCGCTCCGCGCGAGCAGGTGTCCGGCAGCCCGCAGGCCATCGAAAACGCCGAGGCCGCCTTGCGCATCGCCGCAGTCGGCACGCCCGATCAGGTCCACACAAAGCTGCGGGCACTGATCGAACACCACTCCCCGGACGAGGTGATCCTGTCGGGCCAGATCCACGACCCGGAGGCCCGGATGCTGTCCTTCGACCTCGCAGCGCAGGCGATGCGCGCGATCTGAAGGCACCGTGACGCAAAACCGAGCCGACCCGAGCCGGGTCATTCGATCCGAAAGCGTTCCGCTGACATGGTGCGCTGCGTTCCGCCTTATGGCTGAGCCGCCTGCATGATCGCGCTGACCGGGGTCAACGCGATGTCCCGGGCGCGATCTTCCAGCCCCCAGAGCACCAGCGCCGACACCGTGTCGGCCCGCAACCGCCCGACCATCACGACGCCGTTCTCCTCGCCTTCCGCCTTGAGCGCGGCATAGTTGAGAAAGCGCCTGATAACGCGGGGCTCTTCGCCCTTGGCATCGAAGTCACGGAAAATCGACGCCGCCGGAACGCCCGCCCTGACAGCGAGCTTCCGGCCCGTATCGAGTCCCTTTGGATAAAGCAGGAGGCCATGACCGGTCGTCTCGGCGATTTCCGTGACTTGCGTGACGATTTCCCGGCTTGACTGTATACCGTCGCCAGGCGCTTCCATGACGCCCACCGCCTCCGGCACCCGTTCAAGCAAAACCGGCATCGCCACTTCCACATCTTCGGCCCGAGCGCCCTCGGGCAGATCGACCAGCGCAAGGACCTCGAAGCCTGCGTCCCGGTAAAGCGCCATCCTATCCCGCGCGTCAGGACGACTGGCATCAACCGCGAAACTCAAAGCATAGGGAAAGTCCGACAGGGCTTCGATATCGATACCCGAGTCGGGGTCGTCAATGAGAACGATCGCCATTCTTGGCTTGTCTTCAATGTCGTCAAATGGCGCGCTGAACCTCTGGATCGGAGGCTTCGATGTCGGCTCGGCCGTTTCCGGCACGGGCGTTTCGCGCAATGCCGGCGACTGCGCCGCCGTGCCGATCATCGGTCGATTGGACGTCGTGCCGGACCCATTGCGTTCCGTCAACCGCGTTGCCGGCCTTCCGATCGTGATGACGGGATCAGCATCCCCCCCGCCACTTTGCGATGCATCCGGGCGTTCGACCCTGTCTTGCTCTTCCTCGTCGGTTCCGTTCGCCCCGGGCATGGTTCCGGCGCCGTCATCATCCCCGCGCTTCTCTGCTTCCGGTTCGGCCAGGGGTGCGGTGCGCGGCTCATCTGTGTTCGGCTCCAACACCGTGGTCGAAGCGTTCGGACGTGCCGGCGCAGGGTCCACCCTGATCGCCAGTTCTTCGGTTGCGGGCGTCGCCTTCTCCCGCGGCGCGGTCATGGCATTCGGCCTTTCGGAAGTCCGTTCCGCTTGCGAAAGCGTGGTCGCACCCTCTGTCGCACGATCGGATAGCGTGGGTTTCGCGGGTGCCTCGCTCAGAACGGAAGGAGACTGTGGCTCGGGAAGGTCAGGCAAGGCAAGCGCGATTGCCCCGGTTTCGGCCTCGGGCGGCCGGGAGAGGGACGGATCTGTCGTGACCGAGGCCTCCTGCAATGGCACCGTGGGCAATTCGCCCGGCAAAACGATGGGCGGCAGCGCGTCGCGCGCGACCGACACCGCCGGCGCGTCCCCCCCCGGCGGAGGGGACGACCCGGATCCGGGCTGGTCAGTTTGAGGAAGCTCGGCCGGTCGAATGCCGCCTGCATCGACCGATGCCGGGTCATCCGGCATACTCTCCTCGAGCCGCTCCTTGCCTGGTGCCCGCGGGCCGGGTTCGCCGGTCGGAAGGTCTGCCTGCGCGTCCTGGTCCGGGCGACCGGGCTCGGCCCACGCCGGCCCCTCCGATGCCACCGCCTCCGGTTTCGGCAGATCCGGCAGATCGGGTGTGCCAATCATAAGCGACAGGCCCACCGCGCCCACGGTCGCCACAACCGCGCCCATGGCAATGCCGCTCAAAAACCCCCTTACCACGTCCTCGCCCTCTTTTTCCTGCTCGATGGGACAGTGCGCCCCTTGACGCTACGCCCCAAGCCTGAGCAAGTATATCGCGACCCGGGGCGGGGTCTCCAGCCCCAATGACAACAAGTTGGGCAAGATGCTGCTGCTGATCGACAATTACGACAGTTTTACCTACAATCTCGTGCACTTTCTCGGGGAATTGGGGGCCGAGGTCGTCGTGAGGCGCAACGACGCGCTGGACACGCAGACCGCCATGGCAATGAACCCATCGGGAATTGTGCTTTCGCCCGGGCCATGCGATCCGGATCAGGCCGGCATCTGCCTTGAACTCGTGCAGGCCGCGGCCGAGACCCGCACCCCGCTTCTTGGCGTTTGCCTCGGCCATCAGGCCATCGGACAGGCCTTTGGCGGCAAGGTGGTGCGCTGCCACGAGATCGTTCACGGCAAGATGGGGTGCATTCGGCATGATGGCAAGGGTGCCTTCCACGGTCTGCCAAGCCCGTTCGAGGCGACACGCTATCATTCGCTCATCGTCGACCGCCAGAGCCTGCCCGACACGCTGGAGATCACGGCCGCGCTCGAGGACGGAACGATCATGGGCCTGCAGCATCGGGCATTGCCGATCCACGGGGTGCAATTTCACCCCGAGTCCATTGCCTCGCAACATGGACATGCCCTTCTCAGAAACTTTCTCGATGTGTTGAAGGTTCCAGCATGAGCGATCGATTGAAACCCCTGATCGGAGCCGCGGCCGACCGGCCGCTGACACGTGACGAGGCCGAAACCGCCTTCGCGATCCTGTTCGAAGGCGATGCCACGCCCAGCCAGATCGGCGGTGTTCTGATGGCGTTGCGCACCCGCGGTGAAACGGTCGAGGAGTATACCGCAGCGGCTTCGGTCATGCGGGCCAAGTGCCACCAAGTCCATGCGCCGGAGGGTGCGATGGACATCGTTGGAACCGGTGGCGACGGCAAGGGGACACTCAATATCTCGACCGCGACCGCCTTCGTGGTCGCCGGCGCAGGGGTGCCCGTTGCCAAGCATGGCAACCGCAACCTGAGCTCGAAATCCGGTGCGGCGGATGCTCTCTCGGCGATGGGGATCAACGTGATGATCGGCCCGCAACTCGTCGAAAAGGCCCTGGACCACTGCGGGATCGCCTTCATGATGGCGCCCATGCACCATCCCGCAATGGCGCATGTCGGCCCCTCACGGGCCGAGCTGGGAACACGCACCATCTTCAACATTCTCGGGCCGTTGACCAACCCCGCCGGGGTCAAGCGGCAGCTGACCGGTGTTTTCGCGCGCGAACTCACCCGGCCCATGGCCGAGACTCTCGGCCGGCTGGGAAGCGAGCGCGCATGGCTCGTGCATGGTTCGGACGGAACCGACGAGATGACGATCACCGGACTGACATGGATTTCGGCGCTGGAAGAGGATGGCAGCATCCGCGAGGTCGAGCTTCACCCCGAGGATTTCGGCTTGCCGGTGCACCCGTTCGAGGCCATCATCGGTGGCAGCCCGGAGGAAAACGCCAAGGCATTGCGCGGGCTGCTTGCAGGTGACGCCTCGGCCTATCGTGACGCGGTTCTGCTCAATTCCGCGGCGGCACTGAACGTGGCCGGGCGCGTCGACAATCTGCGCGACGGTGTCGGAATGGCGCGCGAGAGCATCGACTCGGGTGCGGCCAGGGCCAAGATCGAAGCGCTCGCGAGAATCACGACGGAGGGCCAATGACTGCAACCATCCTCGACAAGATCAAGGCCTACAAGCTTGAAGAGATCGCTGCGGACAAGGCCGCAAAGCCTGTCGACGTGATCGAGTCCGAAGCGCGCGAGGCGCCGCATGTGCGCCCGTTCGCATCGGCCCTGTTCGACGCCTCACGCGAAGGCTATGGCCTGATCGCCGAGATCAAGAAGGCCAGTCCCTCCAAGGGGCTCATTCGCGAAGATTTCGACCCGCCTGCCCTTGCGCGGGCCTACGAAGCCGGCGGCGCGACCTGTCTTTCCATTCTAACGGATGCGCCGAGTTTTCAGGGTGACAAGACCTATCTGAGCGAGGCTCGCGCAGCGGTCGAGCTGCCCGCGCTGCGCAAGGATTTCCTTTATGACCCCTATCAGGTGATCGAGGCGCGCGCGCTCGGCGCCGATTGCATTCTCATCATCATGGCAAGCGTGTCGGACGCGCAGGCGCTTGAACTCGAGGCGACCGCCCAGGAATGGGGAATGGACGCCCTGATCGAAGTCCATGACGAGGCCGAGCTTGAACGCGCCGAGAAGCTGGAATCGCGCATGATCGGCATCAACAATCGCGACCTCAACACGTTCGAGACCTCGCTCGAGACCACGCGCCGCTTGTCCCGCATGGTCCCACCCGATCGCCTGATCGTTTCAGAAAGTGGCCTCTATTCGCCCGACGACCTGGCCGATATCGCGCGGTTCGGCGCGCGTTGCTTCCTGGTCGGGGAAAGCCTGATGCGGCAGGACGATGTCGAGCTTGCCACGCGCGATCTCCTGTCCCGCCCGCTCACCCCGGGAGGCGCCTAGACCATGGCCGAACTCACCCATTTCGATGCCCGGGGCGACGCCCACATGGTGGATGTCACCGACAAGGACGAAACCGACCGCGTCGCGCGCGCCCGTGGTTCGGTGCAGATGGCGCGCGCGACTTTCGACCTCATTTCGGAAGGCCAGGCCAGCAAGGGCGACGTTCTCTCCGTGGCGCGCCTGGCCGGCATCATGGGCGCGAAACGGACAGCGGATCTGATCCCGCTCTGTCATCCTCTGCCGGTGACCAGGGTCGCGGTGGATCTCACGCTCGATCCGGACCTGCCCGGCGTGCAGATCGAGGCGACCGTAAAGACCACGGGCAGGACCGGCGTCGAGATGGAAGCCCTGACCGCCGTCTCGACCGCCGCGCTCACCGTTTATGACATGGTCAAGGCCGTGGACAGGGCCATGGTGATTTCCGGCATTCGCGTCGTGATGAAGGAAGGCGGAAAATCGGGCCGCTTCATCGCCCCATGATTAGCGTCGACGAAGCCCTCGAAAAGCTCTTTGCCCTCGTGTGCCCGACCGCCCACGAATCTGTCCCCCTTCTCGAAGCGGCAGGTCGCGTTCTGGCCACCGATGTGACGGCCCGCCGCGATCAACCTCCGTTCGCGACCTCCGCGATGGATGGCTATGCCGTCATCAGCGAAGAGGCCGATCTGCACGCGCAATTCAAGGTCATCGGCGAGAGCGCGGCCGGACACGGTTTCGCGGGCGAGGTCAAACCCGGACAGGCGGTGCGCATCTTTACCGGGGCACCGCTTCCCAAAGGGGCAAGCCGCGTTGTCATTCAAGAGGATGTCGAACGGCGCGCTGATCTCATCACGATCACCGACTCGCAAACCGGCGGCACCAACATCCGCCCTCAAGGCGACGATTTCAGGGCCGGAGATGTGATCCACGCCCCGCGCGTCATCAGTCCGACCGACCTCGCGCTGTTGGCAGCGATGAACATTGCCCACGTCCCGGTTCATCGCAAACCCGTCGTGGCGCTGATCTCGACCGGCGACGAACTGGTCATGCCCGGCGAGGACCCATCACCCGACCAGATCGTCGCGTCCAACAGCTTTGGCCTCTATGCGTTGCTCCGCGACTGGGGGGCGGAACCGCGCCTGCTCCCGATCGCGCGCGACAATCGGGAAAGCCTCGAGACCGCGTTCCGACTTGCCGAAACGGCGGATCTCATCGTCACGATCGGCGGCGCATCGGTCGGCGACCATGACATGGTGGGCGATGTCGCCGAAACCATGGGGCTCGAAAGGTCCTTCTACAAGATCGCGATCCGTCCGGGCAAACCGCTCATGGCCGGGCGGATGGGCAATGCCGCGATGGTCGGTCTGCCGGGCAATCCCGTCTCCGCCATGGTCTGTGCGCGGGTCTTTCTCTCCCCGATGATCAGGTCGATGCTGGGTATGAACGCCGCGCGCGCCGAAGAGAGGCGGGCCGTTCTGACGCATGATCTGCCTCGGAACGGGCCGCGCGAACATTACCAGCGCGCGTTTGTCGAGAACGGACAGGTGACCGTCGCCGCGCGCCAGGACAGCGCCCTGCTTTCGGTCCTGGCCGACGCCAATGCACTGGCCGTGTCACCGCCCGACGCCCCGGCACAACCCGCCGGGAGCGAGATCCGCTACATCTCGATCTGATAGGGCACCGCCCGTCGAAGCCGCACATGGCGGGCGGTTGACACAAAACGGGAACATGTATAGAACAAAGTGCATCAGTCGTCCGAAACGGAGACAGGCCAATGCTGACCCGCAAACAACTCGACCTCCTGGAATTCATCCACAAGCGCGTTCAGCGCGACGGCGTGCCACCGTCATTCGACGAAATGAAAGAGGCACTGGATCTGCGCTCGAAATCCGGCATCCACCGCCTGATCACCGGCCTGGAAGAGCGTGGATTCATCCGACGTCTTGCGCACCGGGCGCGGGCCATCGAGATCGTCAGGCTTCCCGACAGCATGAGCGGCGACAGCGCCGGCTTTCATCCCCGGGTGATCGAAGGGGATCGTCCAGACATCGGCAAACCGGCAAATGCAATCGGTGTCGAAGCGGTTGAAGCCTGCGAACTCCCCGTCATGGGCCGAATTGCCGCCGGCGTTCCGATCGAGGCGCTTCAGCACGCGACGCATAACGTGGCCGTGCCGCAGGCGATGATACGTGGCGGACAGGAACATTACGCGCTTGAGGTCAAGGGCGATTCGATGATCGACGCCGGCATCAATGACGGCGACGTTGTCATCATTCGCCAGACGCCGACCGCTGACAACGGGGATATCGTGGTTGCGCTGGTCGAGGATCACGAGGCGACACTGAAGCGCTTTTTCCGGCGTGGAAACGCCATCGCGCTCGAGGCGGCCAACCCTGCGTATGAAACGCGCGTTTTCCCCGATGACAAGGTCAAGGTTCAGGGGCGCCTCGTCGGGCTGATCCGCACCTATTGACGCAAACCGCGCGTGTTCCAGAGGCGATCACCGGTGTAATCCCGCGTCGTCGTCATCATCGCGTGGCCCTCCCGCCTGTCAAGGCGCAGCGCCACGGCCCCGGTGGCCCGCATGCGCTCGGGATCGAACGTGTCACAGGCCATATCCTCCGGCAGGTCCGCATTGCTCACGACGATCTCGCCTTCGGCGCAGCGCAGCTCGGCCGACGCACGTTTGCCCGTCACGTGGATGATGCGCACCGGGTTTGCGGCGGTCACGGCCTTCCATTTCTCCGCCGCCGCGTCCTGGCTGATCGGGTAGCCATCGCTTTCCAGCCAGTTGGTCGCGACGAAACCGGCGCCGCGGGCCTTGCTCAGGGCGCGCCCGTCCTCGCCCATCACCCCCACCAACGCACCACCTTCGGCGATCAGGACATCAGGTCTCTCGACCATGGCCCATGCAACCACCGACACCGCGACCGGACCGAGGCCGACAAATCGCAGGCGCCCCTGCCACAGGAACAGGATCAGGAAGCCGAAGGCCATCACTGGCAGGACGAACCAGTCCGGACTGGGCACGGCACCGCGTGACCCTTCGATTCCGGTCACGGTATGTGCCACGCCGAGGATCCAGTCGAGACCGGCACCGGCAATCGACAAGGGCACGCCATCCAGCTCGAGCGGCAGCAGAAGCGCGGCGCAGACCAGCGCCGGGATGATCAACGTCCCCATGAGGGGCACCGAGATGAGATTGGCGATCAGCCCGAGATGGGCCGTCTGATTGAAATGTGCCGCCCCGATCGGGCCGGTCGCCGCCCCGGCCACGGACGAGGAGATGATGACGGCCATGACTGCACGGCTCCAAGAGGCCCGGCCAAGGCTGAACCGCGCATCGCGAAGCAAACCGAAGACCGCGACAAGAGCGGTGGTCGCCGCGAAGGACATCTGGAAACCCGGACCGAGCAAGGCTTCGGGCCGCAGGATCAGAATGATC
>NZ_JAWLDS010000022.1:0-39643 GCF_041686535.1 Aquicoccus sp.
AATGACTTATGCCGAAGGCGGCGAGGAAAGCGGTACCTGGGCAAACGGCGCATTTCAGGAGGGTCAGGAGGATCAGGAGGGTGAAGAGGATCAAGAGGATCAGGAGGAATAGTCCGGCCCCGTCCTGAACGGCCCGTCGAACCGCCCCGCCGGTCATCCCTTTTTCGTTGCGTCACGCCGGCCGCACCGAATGGACCCACGGGCAACCCCGCCCTAGACTTGCTCTGCCCACACGGGGCGCAACCTTGGCCCGTGTGACCAGGCCAGGAACATAGCAAGACAGGGGCACGCGCCATGAGTTTCGCCTTCGACAGTTTCCTCTCCGAACCCGCCCGCGCGCGATCCGGCCAGCCCTTCACCGGCCTGCCCCCCTATCACTTTGTCGGCGGCAACATCGACGAGCCGACCGTACCCGCCGACGCGCTGGCCGAGGCCGTGGCCCGCGTCATCCGCGAGGAAGGCCATTCCATGGGCAAATACGGCATGGATGGCGGCCCGCAAGGCTATCTCCCCCTGCGCGAGGAGATCTGCACGATCCTCGAACGCCGCACCGGAATCACGGCCCGCCGCGACGAGGTGCTCATCACCTCCGGATCGCTCCAGGCCATGGACCTCGTGAACCGCGCGCTGCTCGACGCGGGCGACGTGGTGCTGCTCGAAGACGCCAATTACATGGGCGCGATCGCCAAGCTGCGCGCGCTCGGCGTCACCCCGCATCCCATCGCCCTAGACGGCGAGGGAATGCGCATGGACGCGCTAGAAGAGGCGCTCGAAACCCTCGCTCGCGAGGGGCGCAAGCCCAAGTTCATCTACACCATCCCCACCATCCAGAACCCAACCGGAACGATCATGCCCGAGGCACGGCGCCGCGAAATGCTGGCGCTGGCCCGCAAGTTCGACGTGCCGATCTTCGAGGATGATTGCTATGCCGATCTGGTCTTTTCCGGTGAACGCCCGCCCGCGATCCATGCGCTCGACGACGAGGATCGGGTGATCTATTGCGGCACCTTTTCCAAGACCATCGCCCCCGCGCTGCGCCTTGGCTATCTGGTCGCGCCCTGGCCGCTGATGGGCCATATCCTGCCGCTCAAGACCGATGCCGGCACCGGCGCGCTGGCGCAGATGGCGCTGGCCGAATACCTGCCCGGCCACTACGAGACACATGTCGCCACGCTTCTGCCGATGCTGCGGGACAAGGCCGATGCGCTCTGCGACGCGCTGGATGAACATTTCGGCGCCGCCGCGCAATATGACCGGCCCGCGGGCGGGATCTATCTCTGGGTCACGCTGCCCGACGCGGTCGATACCGACAGGCTGTTCCAAGCCGCGCTCGAACAGGGGATCGAGATAAATCCCGGCGCGGAATGGAGCGTCAACAGCAGCGAAAACCGCCACCGTATGCGTATCTGCTTCGGCCATCCCCCAATCCCCGTGATCCGCGAGGGAATCGCGAGGCTGGCCGAAATCTGCCACGCCGAATTCGGCGTGCCCCTGCGCAGCGGTAACATTGCACGCGACTGATCCGCTCGACCACGCAAGTGACGGCGCGTTCCGCTTGGCAAGCCGCCCCGCCCGGCCCTAGCCTGCCCGCGGGAGGACACCATCACATGAGCATCATCACAAGCCCCTATCCGCCGGTCGAACTGCGCGAAGTCACGATCACCACCCGCGTCTTCGAGGGGCTGGGCGACGCCCCCGACCGCCCGCTTCTGATCGACGGGCCGACCGGGCTCAGCGTCACCGTGGGCGGCTTTGTCGACGCGGTGAAACGACTCGCGGGCGGGCTCAACGCACGCGGCACGGGGCAAGGCGCGATGATCGCCCTGATGGCACCCAACCTGCCCGAATACTGCATCACCTTTCATGGCATCGCGTGGGCGGGCGGCACGGTCACGCTGATCAACCCGACCTACACCGCGCACGAGGTGCGCCACCAACTGGCCGATTCCGGCGCCACGCTGCTGATCACCATCCCGCAATTCCTCGACACCGCACGCGAGGCCGTGCAAGGCACCGACGTTCAGGAAATCGCCGTGATCGGCGAGGCCCCCGGCGTGCTCTCGCTCTCCGACCTGATGGGCGAGGCGCAAGAGGCGCAAACCCCCGTCGACATTCGCGATCATGTTCTCGCCCTGCCCTATTCTTCGGGCACGACCGGCCTGCCCAAGGGGGTGATGCTCACCCATTGGAACCTTGCCGCGAATATCGACCAGACCATGGCCACGACCACGACCGCACCGGGCGAAATGACCGTGGCCTTCCTGCCCTTCTTCCATATCTACGGTCTCGAATGCCTCGCCAACATGGTGCTGGCGACGGGTGGCGGGCTTGTGACCATGCCGCGTTTCGATCTCGAACTGTTCCTGCGGCTCTCATCGGAACACCGCACAAGGCGGATGTATGTCGTGCCCCCCGTGATGATCGCGCTGGCCAAGCATCCGCTGGTGGCCGAATACGATCTTTCCTGTGTCGAACAGATCAACTCCGGCGCGGCCCCATTGGGCGGAGACGTGACCGATCGGGTCGCCGCGCGGCTTTCCTGCGCCACGACGCAGGGCTACGGCATGACCGAGCTTTCGCCCGTCTCACACTCCACCCCGCCCGAACGCGCCCGCCCCGGCGCCTCGGGCCTGACCATCCCCAACACCGAATGTCGCGTTGTCGATCCGGTTACCGGCCGAGACGTGGCCACCGGCGAGGAGGGCGAGCTCTGGGTGCGCGGCCCGCAAGTCATGAAAGGCTACTGGAAGAACGAGAAAGCCACCGCCGAAACACTCGACCCCGAGGGATGGCTCCACACCGGCGACATCGTGCGCTTCGATACCGAGGGGTTCATGTATGTGACCGACCGCCTCAAGGAACTGATCAAGTACAAGGGGTTCCAGGTCGCCCCGGCCGAGCTCGAGGCCGCGCTCATCACCCACCCCGATGTGGCCGACGTGGGCGTGATCGGCGTGCCCGACCCCGAGGCAGGGGAATTGCCCATGGCCTTCATCGTGCCCGCGGGCAAGCAGACCCCCACGCTCGAAACGCTCCAGGCCCATCTCGAGGGGATGCTGTCGCATTACAAACAGGTTCGCCGGATCGAGATCACCGATGCCATCCCCAAGGCGGCCTCGGGCAAGATCCTGCGCCGCGTCCTGCGCGAGCGGGTGACGGGCAAGAACTGAGGCCGGGCTTCGGGCCTTCCCTCAGCAATACCGCTCCGGCCCGACCCACTGGCTTTCGTTATAGCGGTCGCCGTGGCACCAGCCGACGGGCAATACCTCCTCGATGCGGCGCAGGTCATCCGCCGACAGCGCGATCTCGGCCCCGCGCACGCATTCGCGCAGATGCTCGACCGACCGCGTGCCGGGGATCGGGATCACGTGCTCCCCCTGCGCCAGAAGCCACGCATTGGCCAGCGCCGCCGTCGGCTCGCCCATCTCGGCGGCCAGCGCCCGGAACCGGTCGGTCGCGGCCAGGTTGTAGCCAAGGTTCGGCTCCTGGAACCGTGCGTTGCCAGCCAGGAACGCGGCCCCGGCAATCGCCTCGCGCGACAGCGGATGATCGGTCAGCAACGACCGCCCCACCGGCGAGAACGCCACCAGCGCGGTGCCCAGCTCGGCGCAGCTCTGCACCAGCCCGAGTTCCGGCGATCGGGTCTGCAGCGAATACTCCGACTGCACCGCCGCCACCGGATGAACTGCCGCCGCCCGGCGCAGCGACGAGGGCGCGATCTCGGAAAACCCGAACGCGCCGATCTTGCCGGTTTTCATGATCTCGACCAGCGCTTCGGTCACCGCTTCGATCTCCGTCGCCGGATCGCGCCGATGGACGTAAAAGAGATCGACACGCTCCACCCCCATCCGCTTCAGGCTCTTGTCCAGCTCACCTTCCAGGTGCGCGCGGTCATTGCGGAACACGCGGTTACCCTCCGCATCGCGGGTGATCCCGGCCTTGGTCGCAATGACGAAATCATCCTTCGCGGCGGGGTCGCGCGCGAAATAACTGCCGATCCACTCCTCGGACCGGCCCATGCCATAGACATTCGAAGTGTCGATATGGTTCACGCCCCAATCGCGCATCGCATCGAGAATGGCATGTGACGCCGCCTCGTTCGTCGGCCCGTAGAAATCGGAAAAGCTCATCGCGCCATAGCCCACGGCGGCGATCTCCGGCCCGTTCCGGCCCAGCTTGCGTGTCTTCATGCCCTCTCTCCCCGTTTCTCTTCGACCACCGCGATCGCCGCGGCCACCGCTTCGTCGATGCTCATCTCCGAGGTGTCGATCACCACCGCATCCTCCGCGGGCCTGAGCGGCGCAGTGGCGCGCTCGCTGTCGCGCGCGTCGCGCTCCCTCACATCGGCCAGCACCGCATCGAACGTCACATCATGCCCCGCCTCGCAGAGCTCACGCCAGCGACGACCGGCCCGCACCTCGGCGCTCGCGGTCACAAAGAGCTTTGCCTGCGCCTCGGGGCAGATCACGGTGCCGATATCGCGCCCGTCCAGAACCGCGCCCCCGGCCCGGGCCGCAAACGCGCGCTGGAAATCGACCAGCGCCGCGCGCACCTGCGGCTCTGCCGCGACGCGGCTGGCGGCCTGTGCCACGCCGGGTGCGCGCAGATCACCTGTGAGGTCGTCGGCCACCAGCGTCCGCGCCGCCTCAACCGCGTCCGCACCTTCCAGAACCTTCGCACCCACCGCGCGATAAAGCAGCCCGGTATCGAGATGCGCAAAGCCGAAATGCGCCGCGACCGCGCGCGACACCGTTCCCTTGCCCGCCGCCGCCGGCCCGTCGATCGCCACTGTGAAGCTCATGCTGTTGGTCCTTCCGGATTCGTCCAATCCCGCGACAGGGGCACGATCACACATCCCGCCCGATATCGGCGCCCAGATCCGCCATCAACGGCTCGAAGTCCGGAAAAGACGTGGCCGCCGGCGCCCCGTCATCGAGCCGCACAGGCGCGCGCGCCGCCATGCCGAGGCAGAGAAACGCCATCGCGATCCGGTGGTCAAGGAACGTCTCGACCTCCGCGCCACCGGTCACGCGAACCGCGCCGCACCCGGTCACGATCCACCAATCCTCGCCGTCCTCGACCTCGACGCCATTGGCGCGCAGGCCCCGCGCCATCGCCTCGATCCGGTCGCTTTCCTTCACGCGCAGCTCCTTCACCCCGCGCATCACCGTCTGTCCGCTCGCGTTGGCGGCCACCACCGAAAGGATCGGGTATTCGTCGATCATGCTCGCCGCGCGTTCGGGCGGCACCTCGATGCCCCTCATGTCGGGTGAATAGCGCGCGCGCAGATCGGCGACAGGCTCGCCACCCTCCTCGCGCGGGTTCTCATAGGCCAGATCCGCCCCCATCTCGCGCAACGTCTCGAACAGCCCTGCGCGCGTGGGGTTGAGCCCGATCCCCGGCACAAGAACATCCGACCCCGGCACGATCAACGCCGCACAGACCGGGAACGCCGCCGACGAGGGATCGCGCGGCACCGCGATCACCTGCGGGGCAAGCTCGGGCTGTCCGGTCAGGGTAATCACCTGCTTGCCATCCTCATTCGCAACGGTGATCTCGGCGCCGAACCCTTCCAGCATCCGCTCGGTGTGGTCGCGCGTTGCCTCGCGCTCGATCACCACGGTCTGCCCCGGCGCGTTCAGCCCGGCCAGCAGCACCGCCGATTTCACCTGTGCCGACGGCACCGGCACCTCGTATCGCACCGGCACCGGATCACGCGCACCCTCGATCACCATCGGCAGCCGCCCGCCCGAGCGCCCCATCGCCCGCGCGCCGAACAAGGCCAGCGGATCGGAGATCCGCGCCATCGGGCGGCTCACGAGGCTGGCATCGCCGGTGAAACAGGCGGTGATCGGCTGCGTCGCCATCGCCCCCATGATCAGCCGCACACCGGTCCCGGCATTGCCGCAGTCAATCACGCTCGCCGGCTCGGCAAAGCCGCCCACGCCCACACCCTGAACGCGCCACGTGCCGCCCTCGTCGCGCGTGACATCGGCCCCGAAATCCCGCATCGCCTGCGCCGTGGCCAGCACGTCCTCGCCCTCCAGCAGGCCGGAAATCACCGTCTCGCCCACGCACATCGCGCCCAGGATCAGCGCACGATGCGAGATCGACTTGTCGCCGGGCACCTCGGCCACGCCCGCAAGCGCGCCACAGGGGCTGGAGATCATCGGGATCGGGGTGCCGTGTGACGCCATCGAGAACCATCCTTCGCCAAGATGCCAGCGTGATAGCCCAGCCACCCGGCCCCGTCCATCGTCGATCCGGTCAGTTCAGAACCATTGACCCGGCTCCACCAGCCCCAGGTCGAGCAACTGGCGCGAATGCCATTCGAACCGCGTCGAATTGTGCCAGCGGAACGTGTCGATATCGAAGGTCGAACCGGGATTGCGCTTGAGCGCCTTTGCCGTGCGAAACGACGCGATCGCGGCGGTCAGGTTGTTGTGCCACGGACAGGCATAGGTGTTGTATTCCTCGTCCGTGAAGGTGTGATCGTCGCGCAGCAACAGCCCGGGTTTGGCCCGGAAAATCGCGACCCGGTCGATCTTGCGGCGCGGGGCGGGAATGTGTTCCTCGAACCGCCAGCGCAACCCGCCGAAGAAATCGAGCTGGCGCTCCTTGGGGTGATTGTGATTGGCCGCGTCGGGCCGGGCCAGCGCGTAGTAGCCGGTCTTGTCGAGACACGCCGTCTCAAGCGAAACCGCATCGGGATACGCCTCCAGGTCGCCTGCATAAAGGTCGATCACGAAGGTCAGCATCGCGTCGCGCCGCTCCTCGGTGTGAAAGGCGAGCATCTCGCCGATGGTGCGGGTCTCGCAGAACGGGTAAAAGAGGTATTCCGCGTTGAAACAGTAATAAAGCCATTGCCCCTCGGCCGCGCCGATCACCGCGTTCATCGCCCGCTCCAGCGCCTGCTCCTCCGTCATGTCATAGCCGACCCGATGCACGCTACGCACGAGATCCGCGGGCAGTGCGAAACTGTCGGGCATGAAACAGACCACCGACTTGAACCCCAGCTGCTGATGATGGCGCAAGGTGGTGTCAAGCTCGACCTCGTCCTCGGCAAAGACAAGCGCCACCGGCCCCTTGGCAAGGGCGGCTTTCCCCCGGTTAAGGAAATCGCCGAGACCGGCATAATATCGCTGTTCCGTCATCTCGTTCATGCTGCGCAAAATCGGTTAAATAGGGGTGCATTGCAAGCCACCCCGCACCTGATGTAATCAACCGCTCTGAAACCCGCGCGCGAGGATCCCATGGCCGACCCCAAGAAACTTTTCATCAAGACCTACGGGTGCCAGATGAATGTCTATGACAGCGAACGCATGGCCGAGGCGCTGGGCGGGTCGGGCTATGTCGAAACCCGCACCCCCGAAGACGCGGACATGATCCTGCTCAACACCTGCCATATCCGCGAAAAGGCCGCCGAGAAGGTCTATTCCGAGCTGGGCCGCTACAAGGGGCTCAAGGCGGCCAATCCCGACCTCAGGATCGGCGTGGCCGGCTGTGTCGCCCAGGCCGAGGGCGAAGAGATCATGCGCCGCCAGCCGCTCGTCGACCTGGTGGTCGGCCCGCAGGCCTATCACCGCCTGCCCGAGATGGAGGCGCGCGCGCGATCGGGGCACAAGGCACTCGACACCGATTTCCCCGAAGAGGACAAGTTCGAGCGTCTCAAATCGCGCCCCAAGGCCGCGCGCGGCCCCACCGCCTTTCTCACCGTTCAGGAAGGCTGTGACAAGTTCTGCGCCTTCTGCGTCGTGCCCTATACCCGCGGCGCCGAGGTCTCGCGCCCGGTCGACCGCGTCCTGAGCGAGGCGCGTGACCTCGTCGAACGCGGGGTGCGCGAGATCACCCTGCTGGGCCAGAACGTCAACGCCTATCACGGCGCGGGGCCTGACGGTGAGACCGGCCTTGCCGGCCTGATCTGGGCGCTCAATGACATTGATGGGCTGGAACGTATCCGCTTCACCACTTCGCATCCCAAGGACATGAGTGACGATCTGATAGCGGCGCATGGCGAATGCGAGAAACTGATGCCCTACCTGCACCTGCCGGTTCAATCGGGCTCCGACCGCATCCTCAAGCGGATGAACCGCGGCCATACCCGCGACAGCTATCTTGCATTGATCGACCGGTTGCGCGCCGCCCGGCCCGACATTCTGATTTCCGGCGATTTCATCGTCGGCTTTCCCGAGGAAACCGACGCGGATTTCGCCGATACGCTCGACCTGATCGAACGGGTCGGCTACGGGCAGGCGTTCAGCTTCAAGTATTCCCCCCGCCCCGGCACCCCGGCGGCGGAACGTGCGCAGGTCGCACCCGATGTGGCCGATGCGCGGCTGCAAGAGCTCCAGGCGCTCATCACCCGCCAGCAACGCGCCCGCCAGGATGCGATGGTCGGCCGGACCGTGGGCGTGCTCTTCGAGAAACCCGGTCGCCTGCCCGGCCAGATGGTCGGCAAATCCGACCACCTCCATGCCGTGCATGTCGATGATTGCCCGGCCAGCCCGGGCGACCTTCGCCGGGTGAGAATCGTTTCCTCGGGGCCGAACTCGCTGGCCGGTGTTCTGGCCTGACCCGACGGCTTTCCGACAGCACCCCGCCGAACGGGCGCAGAATTGGATGAAACACCCCTTGCGGGCACAAGATCGGGTGGTCTCGTCCCCTGAAAATTCTTCACAAGCGCGCAGAAGCTGTTACAGTGAAAACACATTTTCGTACGGACCATGCAGGTGCTGCCAATTCCTCGGGTCCGATTGGGGGAAACATAAATCAAGGGACAGAAGCTGTGGCGAAAGTTTTCTCGAAAACGGCGCGCGGGGTGGTCAGTGGTATTGCGGCTGCTGCCTTCGGCGCCATCCTCGTGGCCAGCGACGTGGCCGCACAAGGGGCCGATGACATGGGCTCCGAGATGTTCAGGCGCGACACGCCTTCGCAACAGGGCCGTGACAAGGGACAGTATATTCCCACCATTTCCGTCACGCCAGATGGCTGCGAGGCCTGGGTCATGGATGACGGCGCCGAAGGCTATGCCGTGAATCACGTGAACCGGCAAGGTGTTCCGGTTTGCCGCGAGGTCAATGTCTGCGGCGTTCTCAACACGGACCAGTATTTCGCGACCGACAGCTACCGGATCAGCCACAAGGGCCAGCAGCGGCTGCGCGAATTCTTCCGGGATTCGAGCGCCTTTGCCTATACCATCGTCGGACATACCGACAGCCGGGCCTCGGACGAATACAACATGCGCCTGTCGCTCAACCGCGCCAATTCCGTCGCGAAAGTCGCCCAAAGCACGGGCGCTCGCATCGCCGACGTGCGCGGCATGGGCGAACGCAGCCCGGTCGCTCCGAACAACTCCGCGGCAGGCATGGCCAAGAATCGCCGCGTCGAAATCCTGTGCATCCAATGACAAGGGGCCACGCATGAAACTCGCAATGAAACTGGCGCTCTGCGCCTCGCTCTTCGCCGTGGCCGGCTGTGACGAAGGCCTGCGCGGCTATCCCGCCGACAAGACCGTGGACCGCGGCATCGACCAGAAACACCTGTCACAACTGCAATGGGGAATCTGGGTCGATCCGACCGGCTGTGACACTTGGATCGCCGATGACGGACTCGAAGGCTACATGGTCCGCCGGCTGGACAGATACGGCAAGCCGGTCTGCTCGGGCGTCGCCCCGCCGACCCATACCGCCGGTGACTTCAAGGGTGGCTCCAAGATCCCGGATCCGAACTGAGATGTGGGAACATGCCTGACATCCGGCCGCGCGGGGAAACCTGCGCGGCCGTTTTGGTATCAATCGCGTGACATTCGCCCGCCCGCACTTGCGCACCGCCGCGCCGCTTGGCACCATCGCCAAACGGTTTCTTGCCCGGCACCGCATATCAAGGAGAGCTGATTGGCCATCAACGTGCTGCCCCCGCCCCAATCCCCAGATGGTGACGATCCCGACGCACTGCGCGAACGCCTCGCCGAATTTCCCGACAACCGCCTTTTGATCGAGCTTTGCGGCGAATACGACCGGAACCTTGCCGAGATCGAACAGAAGCTCGGGGTGCAGATCCTGCGCCGCGGCAACCAGATCGTGGTGATCGGCGATGACGCCTCCACCTCCGAGGCGCTCTCGGTGCTGGGCACGCTATACGAAAGGCTCGAATCGGGCCGGCGGGTCGAATCGGGCGATGTCGATCGCGAATTGCGAATGGACAGCCCGGGCGGCTCCTATGACGGCGACCAGCTCGAGATGTTCCGTGGCGGCCGGATCGAGATCAAGACCCGCAAGAAAACCGTCGAGCCGCGCACCGACGCCCAGAAAACCTATGTCACAAGTCTCTTCGGCAACGAGCTCGCCTTCGGCATCGGCCCGGCCGGCACCGGCAAGACCTATCTCGCCGTCGCCGTCGGCGTGAACATGTTCGTCGAGGGTCATGTCGACCGCATCATCCTGTCGCGCCCCGCCGTCGAGGCGGGCGAGAAACTGGGCTACCTGCCCGGCGACATGAAGGACAAGGTCGACCCCTACATGCAGCCGCTCTACGACGCGCTCAACGATTTCCTGCCCGGCAAGCAACTGGCCAAGCTGATCGAGGAAAAGCGCATCGAGATCGCGCCGCTCGCCTTCATGCGCGGGCGTACGCTGAGCAATGCCTTCGTGGTGCTCGACGAGGCGCAGAATGCCACCACCATGCAGATGAAGATGTTCCTCACCCGCCTTGGCGAAGGCAGCCGCATGGTCATCACCGGCGACCGCACCCAGATCGACCTGCCACGCGGTGTGCCCTCGGGCTTGTCGGATGCCGAAACCCTGCTCAAGGGGATTGACGGGATCAGCTTCAATTACTTCACGTCGAAAGACGTGGTGCGCCACCCGCTCGTGGCCCGCATCATCGAAGCCTACGATGCCGCTGACCCGACCCGGTCGCACAAGGCGTGAGACGTTGCATCTCTTCCCGCGCGGTTGGGAAACGGACAGACGAGACTGAATTCATGAGACTCCATCCAGAGGGCGGCGCCCGACCCGGGGAGGGCGTGAAGCGCCCGCCCATGGGGCGGGGCGGGCGCTGCCCGGTCCGCAAGCGACCCGGGCGGAGGCAAATTCAATCAAGTGCAACAAAATAAAGCCACACCATGTGCATCGACCTCATCATCGAAGACGACCGCTGGAGCGCGACCGCGCTTGACCGGCTCGCGCCCCGCGCCGCCCGCGCCACGCTCACGCATCTCGGCCTCGACCCCGACGCCCACGAAGTCAGCCTCCTGGCCTGCGACGATGCGCGTATCGCGACGCTCAACGCCGATTTCCGCGACAAGCCACAACCCACCAACGTGTTGAGCTGGCCCGCAACCGATCTCGCCGCCCCCGAGGACGGCGACAGCCCCGCATGGCCCGATCCCGACCCGCACGACCCCGAGGCGGGGTTCCTCGGCGACATTGCCATCGCCTATGACACCTGCATGCGCGAAGCCGCCGAACAGGACAAATCCCCGGACGACCATGTGACGCACCTCGTCATCCATGCCATCCTGCATTGCCTGGGATATGATCACCAGCGTGACCGCGATGCCACCCTCATGGAGGGACTTGAGGTAGAGATACTTGGCAAACTCGGTCTTCCTGACCCATATAGTGACTCATCGGGGTAATCCCCTCTGGACAAGGTAGAAATGGGCGACACAGACGACGGGTCTTCTAACGCGGCGCACAGCGCGCCGGGCGAGACGACCGAACCACCACAGGATCCGCACGCAAGCGGCTTTTTCCGACGGATCATGAGCGCACTCAGCCCCTCGGACACGCTTGATGCGACAGACCTAGACTCGACACCGGCGCAGACCCTCGCGGCGATGCCCGGCCTGCTCAACCTTCGCCGCATGACGGTCGAGGACGTGATGATTCCCAAGGCCGAGATCGTCGCCGTGCCCACGACCATCACCCGCGACGAACTTGTGGAGGTGTTCCGCGAAAGCGGCATGACCCGCCTTCCGGTCTACGAGGATACGCTCGACACCCCCCGCGGCATGGTTCATCTCAAGGATTTCGCACTCGAATACGGTTTCAACGGCGCCTCCAGCGGACAGATCGAGCTCGACAAGATGCTGCGCCCGCTCCTCTTCGTGCCGCCCTCCATGCCGATCGGTATCCTGCTGACCAAGATGCAGACCGAACGCCGCCACATGGCGCTGGTGATCGACGAATATGGCGGGGTGGACGGACTTGCCACGATCGAGGACCTGATCGAACAGGTGGTCGGCGAGATCGAGGACGAGCATGATCTCGAGGAAGACAATTTCTTCACCCGCGAATCGCCCGGCTGCTATTCGGCGCAGTCCAAGACCCCGCTCGACGAGTTCGAGGCCGAGATCGGCCTGTCGCTCACCGATGCCGAGGACGTCGACGAGGAAGAGATCGACACGCTGGGCGGGCTGGTCTTCATGCTCTCCGGCCGCGTGCCGGTGCGTGGCGAGGTGGTCCAGCACCCCAACGGCACCGAATTCGAGGTGACCGACGCCGACCCCCGGCGGATCAAGCGCCTGCGTGTGCGCCTGCCCGATCATTCCGCCACCGACAAAGATGGTTAGGGTCAGAACGGATCATGCCACCCGGTTCGAGACCCGCGCCCGCCGCCTGTTCCTGCGGCGGCTCATGGGGGTGGCGGCCACGTTGGGCGGGGTCGCAGCGCTCGGTCATGCGCCCTTCAACCTCTGGCCGCTCGCCCTCGTCGGGCTGGCCGGTCTGTTCGGGCTCTACCGCGCGGCCCTGACCCCGCTGCGCGCCTTCTGGACCGGCTGGGCGGGCGGGACCGGCTATTTCGCCATCGCACTGCACTGGATCGTCGAGCCGTTCTTCGTCGACATCGCCCGCCATGGCTGGATGGCGCCTTTCGCGCTGGTCTTCCTCTCCGGGGGGCTGGCCCTCTTCTGGGGTGCGGGTTTCGCACTGGCGCGCCGATCGGGCGGCCGGCTGGTCGGCGGCGCGCTTGCCTGGCTCGTCGCCCTGACCCTGGCCGAGATGGCCCGTGCCTATCTTTTCACCGGCTTTCCATGGGCGCTTCCCGGCTATATCTGGGCACCCAGCCCCGCCGCGATCCATGCCGCCTTCATCGGCCCCTATGGCCTCACCGCTGCAGCCCTGGCCATGGGCGTCGTGCTCTGGTCGCTGCTCTCGCCCCACCGCCGCCGCGCCGCGCTCACCGGGCTGGCCCTGGGCGGGCTTTTCATCGCCACGGGCTGGGGCCTTGGCCGCCCCGCCCCACCCGGATCGGATGCCCCCGTGATCCGCCTGGTGCAGCCCAACGCCCCGCAACACCAGAAATGGGATCCTGCCCATATCCGCACTTTCTTCGACCGCCAACTGGATTTCACCGCCGCCCCGGCCCGATCCGCAACACCCGATCTCACGATCTGGCCGGAAACCGCGATCCCGTGGTTCCTGGACGAAGCGGACGCGGCGCTCGGCATGATCTCCGACATGGCCGGAGATCAACCCGTGGTGCTCGGGCTGCGCCGCCTCGATGGCACCCGATTGCTCAACTCCCTGGTGGTTCTGGGCCCGGACGGAACGCCCCGGGCGCTTTACGACAAGCATCATCTCGTGCCCTTCGGCGAATACATGCCGCTGGGCAATCTCGCCGCGCGCGCCGGACTCACCGGATTTGCCAACGACCAGGGCTTTGGCTATTCGCCCGGCCCCGGCCCGCGCATCATCGACCTGCCCGGCATTGGCCGCGCCCTGCCGCTGATCTGCTACGAGGCGGTCTTTCCCCATGACGTGGCCGGCGCCCCGGCCCGGCCCCGGCTGCTCATGCAGATCACCAACGACGCCTGGTTCGGGCGCTTCTCGGGGCCGTTCCAGCATCTTCAGCAGGCACAGATGCGCGCCATCGAACAGGGGCTGCCCATGGCGCGGGTGGCCAATACCGGCGTTTCGGCCATGATCGGCCCGCGCGGGCACATCACGGGGCAGATCGCGCTCGGAGAGGCCGGCTTCACCGATGCCGCCCTGCCCCCGGCCCTGCCGCCCACGCTCTATGCCCGCATGGGCGACTTGCCTCTCGCGGCTCTCCTCGCGCTTACCCTTTCGGGGCTGGCGTTTCGCCGCTACACCACCCGCCGGCGCGCCGAATAGGCATTGACCCCCGCGTGGTGCCGGCATAACCAGATACGAATTCCCCCACAACGGCTTCCTGGCGTGGCGGGCAAACAACCAATGGAGCACTTCTCATGGCCCGGCAGAATTACGTTTTCACCTCGGAATCCGTCTCCGAGGGCCACCCCGACAAGGTCTGCGACCGCATTTCCGACGCCGTCCTCGATGCCTTCCTGGCCGAGGAAAGCGGCGCGCGCGTCGCCTGCGAAACCTTCGCCACCTCCGGCATGGTGGTGATCGGTGGCGAGGTCGGACTGTCGGACCAGGAGCGGCTCAAGAACTACATGGGCCGGATCGGCCAGATCGCGCGCGACTGCATCAAGGATATCGGCTACGAGCAGGAAAAATTCCACTGGAACACCTGCCACGTGCTGAACTTCCTGCATGAACAATCCGCCCATATCAGCCAGGGCGTGGACCGCGACGGCGCGGGCGACCAGGGCATCATGTTCGGCTATGCCGTGGACGAGACCCCCGAACTCATGCCCGCCCCGATCCAGTATTCCCACAAGATCCTGCGCCGCCTCGCCGAGGCCCGCAAATCCGGCGCTGAACCCAGCCTGCGCCCCGATGCCAAGACCCAGCTCACGCTGCGCTACGAGAATGGCAATCCGGTCGAGGTGTTGCAACTCGTGCTCTCGACCCAGCATGAAAGCGAGGACCAGACCTCCGACGACATCCGCGCCATCGTGGAGCCCTATATCCGCGAGGTGCTGCCCGCCGAATGGCTGACCGAAAAGACCGAGTGGTGGGTCAACCCGACCGGCACTTTCGTGATCGGCGGCCCCGACGGCGATGCCGGCCTCACCGGTCGCAAGATCATCGTCGACACCTATGGCGGTTCCGCCCCGCATGGCGGCGGCGCGTTCTCCGGCAAGGATCCTACAAAGGTCGACCGCTCCGCGGCCTATGCCGCGCGCTATCTTGCCAAGAACGTGGTCGCCGCCGGCCTCGCCTCGCGCTGCACGCTGCAACTCAGCTATGCCATCGGCGTGGCCAGGCCGCTTTCGATCTATGTCGACACCCACGGCACCGGCAAGGTCGAGGAAGCCGCGATCGAGAACGCGGTCGCGCGCGCGATGGATCTCACTCCGCGTGGCATCCGTACCCACCTGGGCCTTGACCGTCCGATCTATGAGCGCACCGCCGCCTATGGCCATTTCGGGCGCGAGCCCGACACCGGAGGCGGCTTCAGCTGGGAAAAGACCGACCTGGCCGCGACCATCGCAAAGGAAATATGACCTCCTGGCACGGCCACAGCGCCCCGCCTGCCACCGCTGGCGGGGCTTTTCATTGCCGCCGCCCCGGTGCAGTCTGCTGCCGACGGATCCTGCGAAAGGCCATGACATGCTGTTCTACGACTGTTCGACCGCCCCCAACCCTCGCCGCGCGCGCATGTTCATCGCCGAGAAAGGGCTCGAAATCGAGACCCGCGAGGTCTCGATCGCCAAGGGCGAACAGCTCTCGCCCGCGTTTCGCGCCATCAACCCCCGCGCCACCGTCCCGGTCCTTGTCACCGAGGACGGCACTGCGCTGGCCGAGAACATCGCCATCGCCACCTATCTCGAAGCGCGCTTTCCCGAACCGCCCCTCATGGGTATCACGCCCGAGGAAAAGGGCCGCGTCGCCATGTGGAACGCCATCGCCGAGGGACAGGGCGGAATGGCCGTGGGCGAAGCCTTCCGCAATGCCCACCCGGCAATGAAGGATCGTGCCCTGCCCGGCCCCCTCGATCTGCCCCAGATTCCCGAAATGGCCGAGCGCGGAATACGGCGCACCCACGCCTTTTTCGAGCAGCTCGAAACCCGGCTTCGGGAAAGCCCGTGGCTCGCCGGCGACGGCTTTACCCTCGCCGACATCACCGCTTTCGTGTTCACCGATTTCGCCCGCGTGGTGAAGCTGCGCCCGCCCGAAGAGAACAGCGCAACGCAGGACTGGCTTGCACGGATGCGCGCGCGCCCCTCGTCAAGCCTCTGATCAGCGGGCCGAACATCCAGCGTCGCGCCACCCGATACGGCCCGCAATTGAGTATTTATGACCAAGAAAGAGACAAGGCGCCGCGAATTCAGGCAGCCCCCGCTCTTTCTTGGCCCAAATACTCAAGGCCGCTTTCGCCACGGCCCCCGCTTTATGCGGCGGCCCCGCGGCGTGCCCCGTCAAACGACCAGGCACCTGCACCGAGGCTCACCACCATGAGCAGACCGCCGGTGATGCTCACGTTTTTCCAGAAGCTGATCATCTGCGCCTGCGCTTCCATCCCTTCCATGCCGAGACCCGGTACGTAGTGAAAGATGAAGCCCGACAAAAGCGTGAAACCGGCCAGCAGGAAAGCCGCGATCCGCGCCTGCCAACCCAGCAGCAGGGCGATCCCCCCGCCAAGCTCGGTCAGGATCACCAGCGGCAAGAGAGCACCGGGCACGCCCATCATCTCCATATAGCCCTGGGTGCCCTCGTAGCCCGTGATTTTCCCGGCTCCCGACGTGATGAAGATGAGCGCGAGGAGCGCGCGCCCCAGCGGTGCGGCAACGGTCTGCACGGTATTGAGTGCTTGGGTCATGTCGTTTGTCCTTTTCCATATGTCCAGACCCCGGTCATTCGGGGGATGCGCGGGATATGGAGCACATTGCGGTGCTGCACCATTGCCTAATTTTTCCCATCCAATGTGCACGAGCGCACCGAAAGCAAGGCCACGGTGCACCGCGTTAACCGAAATCCTGCCATTTTCGCTGCAACGCGGCGGTGCACGCCCGGCAGCCGGGCAGCAGCCGAAGATCACCCCCCGATTTTTCCCCAAAAATTCGCGTTAACCCCACCGCACGCTTGCACCGCGCCGCGCTCATGGCTACGACCCAGCCCATGACCACGTCGAACCACCATTCGGGCGCGCCATGGCGCAATTTCTATGGCCGGATCAAGGGCAAGGCCCTGCGCCAGTCGCAGCAGGCATACCTTGAAGAAGACCTCGCGCGCCTCTCGCCCGGCCCGGTCGGCTGGGACGTGAACTCCGACCGCGAGCCCCTTGATCTCGATGCGCTTTTCGGCGGTCGGGAGGTTTGGCTCGAAATCGGTTTCGGGGGGGGCGAACACATGGTCCACCAGGCCGCGCAGAACCCCGGAATTGGGTTCATCGGGGCCGAACCCTATATCAACGGCGTCGCCATGCTCCTGGGCAAGATCCGCGATGCGGGCTGCGAGAATATCCGCATCCACCCCGGCGACGCGCGCGACCTGTTCGATGTGCTGCCTGCCGGGTCGATCTCGCGCGCCTTCTTGCTCTATCCCGACCCCTGGCCGAAGAAAAAGCACCACCGCCGGCGCTTCGTCACCCCGGAACATCTTGAACCGCTTGCGAAAATCCTGAAACCCGGCGCGATCTTCCGGGTCGCCACCGACATTCCCGATTATGTCCGCCAGACCCTCGAAATGGTGCCACGGCACGGTTTCGACTGGCTCGCAGACCGTCCCGCCGACTGGCGAGAGCCCTGGGATGACTGGATCTCGACCCGATACGAACAAAAGGCGCTGCGCGAGGGTCGCACGCCGCATTACCTTACCTTTCGCAGGCGTGGCGCGGCGGATTAACCGTTCCTTTGCGTCTCTGCGCTACATCAGCAACGATCAGATATTCTCGCCCTGCGGCATGCCAAGGATGTGATACCCACCATCGACGCGCAAGACCTCGCCGGTGGTATATGCGCCCGCCTCCGAGGCAAGGTAAACCGCCGTGCCACCCACCGCTTCGAGCGTCGCGTTCGAGCGCAGCGGCGCGTTCTCCGCAGCATGGCGAAAGGTCTTGCGCGCGCCGCCGATCGCCGCGCCGGCCAGGGTCTTCATCGGCCCCGGGCTGATCGCGTTGACGCGGATACCCTGCGGTCCCAGGTCATTGGCCAGATACCGCACCGTCGCCTCGAGCGCCGCCTTGGCCACCCCCATCACGTTGTAATTCGGCACCACCCGGTTCGACCCCTGATAGGTCAGGGTCAGGATCGTGCCCCCGGCAGTCATCATTGGTTCGGCCCGGCGCGTTGCCTCGATCAGCGAGTAGCAAGAAATATCAAGAGAATTCAAAAAGTTATCACGACTGGTGTTGAGAAAGCGACCGCCCAGTTCTGCCTTGTCCGAATAGGCGATCGCATGGACGAGAAAATCCAGCCGGTCCCAGCGTTCGCCCAGCGCCGCGAATGCCGCATCGAGCGAGGCCTCGTCGGTCACGTCCGCATCGACCATGATATCCGATCCAAGCGACCGGGCCAGCGGCTCCACCCGTTTGCCAAAGGCTTCGCCCTGGTAGGTAAAGGCCAGTTCCGCCCCCGCCTCTGCCATCGCCTTGGCGATACCCCAGGCGATCGAGCGCTCATTGGCCACACCCATGATGAGCCCGCGTTTGCCTTCCATCCACCCACCCATGCGTGTCATTCCCTGTATTTCGAAAGGATCATCGACCCATTGGTGCCACCGAACCCGAACGAGTTGGTCATCACGGAATCAAGCCCTGCATTTTCAACGGTTTGCGTGGCAATCTCGCCGGCTTTGATCGCCGGGTCGAGCGTCTCGACATTGATCGACGGTGCAATGAAATCATGCTCCAGCATCAGCAGGCAATAGATCGCCTCCTGCGCGCCTGTCGCGCCCTGGCTATGTCCGGTCATCGACTTGGTCGAGCTGATCGGCGGCGTTGACCCCTCGCCAAAGACTCGCCGCACCGCTTCGACCTCGCCCACGTCCCCTACCGGGGTCGAAGTCCCGTGCGCATTGATATAGCTCACCTTTCTGCCCTCGGGCAGGGTCTCCAGCGCCAGCCGCATGGCCCGTTCGCCCCCCTCGCCGCTGGGCGCGACCATGTCATGCCCGTCGCTCGTCGCGGCATAGCCCGTGATCTCGGCATAGATCTTTGCCCCGCGCGCGCGGGCACGTTCGAGATCCTCAAGCACCACGATCCCGCCACCGCCACCGATCACGAACCCGTCGCGATCCGCGTCGAAGGCCCGGCTCGCCCGTTCGGGCGCGTCGTTGTATTTCGACGACATCGCCCCCATGGCGTCGAACAGGCACGACAGGGTCCAGTCAAGCTCCTCGCCGCCACCGGCGAACATGACATCCTGTTTTCCAAGCATGATCTGCTCGGCCGCGTTGCCGATGCAATGCAATGACGTGGAACAGGCCGAGGTGATCGAGTAGTTGATCCCCTTGATCTGGTAGGCGGTCGAGAGATTGGCCGAAATCGTGGACGACATGCATTTGGGCACCGCGAATGGTCCGATCCTCTTGGGGCTGCCCTTGTCCAGAACGGTCTGATGTGCCGCCAGCATTGCACTGGTCGAGGGACCGCCCGACCCGGCCACGAGGCCCGTGCGCGGGTTGACGATATCGCTTTCCTCAAGCCCCGCATCGGCAATCGCCTGCCCCATGGCAATATGGGCATAGGCCGCCCCCGGCCCCATGAAGCGCAACGTGCGCTTGTCGACATGGTCGGCCACGTCGAGTTTCACATCCCCGGCGATCTGGCTGCGAAACCCGTGTTCTGCCATCGCCGCGTTTGCGGTGATGCCGGATTTTCCCGCCTTAAGGCTGGCCAGAACCTCTTCTGCAGTGTTCCCGATGCTCGAAACCACTCCGAGCCCGGTGACGACAACGCGGCGCATATGGCACCCTCCTCTGGTTCAGCTCTCCGAAAGAGCGACCTTCATGTCCTTGACTTGATAAATCACGTCACCATCCGCTTCCACCCGGCCATCCGCCACACCCATGGTCAGGCGGCGGGTCTGCACCGCCTTGGTGAAATCAACGTAATACGTCAGCATCTTGCGGTCCGGCCGCACCATGCCGGTAAGCTTGACCTCGCCCACGCCCAGCGCATAGCCGCGCCCCTGCCAACCGCGCCAGCCAAGGTTGAAACCGGTCAACTGCCACAGCCCGTCAAGCCCAAGACAGCCCGGCATGATCGGGTTGCCCGGAAAATGGCACTCAAAAAACCACAGGTCCGGCGTGATGTCGAACTCCGCCACCACATGACCCTTGCCGTGCGCGCCTCCATCCTCGGAAATATCCGTGATCCGGTCCATCATCAGCATCGGCGGCTCGGGCAGTTGTGCATTACCCGGCCCGAAAAGCTCGCCTCGGGCGCATTTCAACAAGTCGTCGCGGGAAAAACTGCTCTTGTACTGGGCCATCCGGGCGGATCCTTTTCTCGTGGCGCATGACGTTTGCCACGCCATGACTGATCCGGATATCCTCTATCACCCGGACCCGCGGTCCCGCAAGGCCCGGGCTCGAGGCCCTCCTGCCTGAAAAATCAGCGCTTTCCGTTTGAAAATCAGTGTAAAATACCTTTATACTAATAGAGCATCGAAAACCGACGGTGAGAAACGGTGACAGAATGAAACAGATCACGACCCATGCCGAAATGCGCGGAAGCGCTTGGCTTGCGTCAGCCGGTGTGCGGCCCACGCGCCAGCGCGTCGCCCTCGCTTCGCTGCTGATCGGCGATGGCAAGGACCGCCATGTCACCGCCGAGAGCCTGTTCGACGCGGTGCGACACTCGGGCGAAAAAGTCTCGCTGGCCACGGTCTACAACACGCTGCGCACCTTCTGCGATGCCGGATTGATGAGTGAAATCACGGTCGATGGCACCAAGAGCTATTTCGACACCAACACCTCCGAACATCCGCATTTCTTCTGGGAGGACACGGGTGAGCTGACCGATGCCGCGCATGACCGGATGCAGATCACCAATCTGCCAGACGCTCCCGAAGGGGCCGAAATTGCCAGCGTGGACGTGGTGATCCGGCTGCGGCGCACCTGATCCCGGTTGCATATCGTGCGAATTGGCGATCTCCTGCCGCGAAACACGGCAAGGAGAATACCAGATGCGCGCTATCACCTACACCGAGTTCGGCCCCGCCGAGACCGCTCTTTCTTTGCAAGACATACCCACGCCTGATCCCGCCGCTGGCGAAGTCCTGGTGCGACTTCACCGCTCGGGCGTCAACCCGTCGGATGTGAAATCCCGCGCAGGCTCCCGGCCGGGCGTTACCAAGCCACCGTTTCCCCTCATCATTCCCCATTCCGATGGTGCGGGCGTGATCGAAGCCACCGGCGCCGGTGTCGACCCGGCCCGCAAAGGTCAGCGCGTCTGGATCTGGAATGGCCAATGGCAGCGCCCGCATGGCACCGCTGCCAGCCACATCTCCATCCCGGAAGATCAGGCCGTTCCCCTGCCCGACGGCGTCGGCTTCGAAACGGGCGCAACCCTGGGCATCCCTGGCCTCACTGCCGCGCAGGCAGTTTTGGGTGGTGACAACATCGCCGGGAAAACACTCCTTGTCTCCGGCGGCGGCGGTTCAGTGGGCCATCTCGCGATCCAACTTGCCCGCTGGGCAGGCGCACGGGTCATCGCCACTGCCTCGCCCGGCACCTCCACCCGCCACGCGCTAGAGGCCGGCGCCGAAACGGTGCTCGACTATCGCGCCCCCGATCTCGCCGAGCGTATCCTCGCCGCGAACGACGGCCATGCCATCGACCGCGCCGTCGAATGCGAATTCGGGACCAATATCGAAACGCTGGCGCGAGTGATGGCCCCTCTCTCGACCATCGCCGCCTATGGCTCGGCGGCCGACATGACACCGAGACTTCCCTTTGGCCCTCTGCTTTTCAAGGCGATCAAGATCGACATCACGCTGATCTATATCCTGCCCGACGCGGAGCGCACATTGCGTATCCAGCAACTTCATGACGCATTGGCCGAGGGCGCACTCACCTCTCGTTTCCATGCCACCTATCCGCTGGAACAGGCGGCATCCGCCCACATTGCCGTCGAACAGGCGGGCCGGCACGGCGCGATCTTGCTTGATTGCACCTGATCGCGCTCTTTCCAGGAAAAAATACTCACCGGCCTGCCACCAACACAGGCGCCATCATGACCTGAAAGCGTGCCCTGCCGACAAACTCCGCCGCCCGGACCTGCCGCAGGCGGGACCGGGCTCATTGAGCGACGCCGCCAGGCGTCACCTTTACTCATCGCCCTCATCGACCTGCTGTACCGCCTTGCGGGACCGCGCCAGGCCGGACTCGAAGTTCTCGGCATCGCCGTAGTCCAGAAAGCCGACATAATGCGGATGCACGTCGCCGACCCGCCCGGCATGCTTGATCGGGCACCAGTAGGCTTCGGTCCGCCCGGCCACCTCGCGCACCCAGGAGATCAACCCATTGCCATAGCCGCAATAGACGCAGTTGAGCTTTTGCAGCCAGTTGAGATAGGCCAGATGATGCCGGTCGATGCGGATATGATCGCGCCGCGGAACCTTGGGAATCCCGTAAACCGGAAAACACACCGCCTGGTAGATCGTCACGAAAAGATCCAGCAGCACGAAAGGTATGATCAACGAATATATCACCGGAGCTGTCAGCACGACCATCGGCCGGGTGCGTCGCAGGAATGTCAGCCATCGCACCCGAAGCGCCCGGTGCCGTCGCTTGGCCTCGGCTTCGAATTCAACCCGGCCATTCTCAAGACTATAGCGGAACGCCTCGCCCCGCCGCGAAATCTCGTCTTCAAGCTCCTCCTGAAGCGCGTGTATGCGCTTCAGGATATCTTCCATTGCCGACATCGGGGAACCCTTTCACGGTTTCACCCGGTCAGCCTAGCACGGACGACCCCGAACCGGAATCATCCAATCGCAACAAGCTCCACGTCAAAAACAAGGTCCTTGCCCGCCAGCGGGTGGTTGGCGTCCAGGACCACGTGATCGTCGGTCACGTCATGAATGGTCAGGGTCATGACCTGCCCGTCCTGATTCTGAGCATTGACCTGCGTGCCCACCTCCATCGGGATCTCGTCGGGAATATCTGCGCGGGGCACCGCCTGGCGGGCCTCCTCTTGCACCGGGCCATAGGCCTGGTCGCTGGGCACTTCAACTCGGCGCGTGTCGCCCACGCTCATCCCTTCCATGGCGGTGTCGAGACCCGGAATGATCTGGCCCGATCCAACGGTGAATGCCAGCGGGTCGCGACCCTCGCTAGAATCAAAGACGCTGCCATCCTGCAACGTCCCGGTATAATGGATGTGGACGGTATCGCCCTTCTTGACCTGGCTCATATCAGCTCCTTTTCCGTCCGTTTCGAACAGTTTCCTCAAGTAAATGAGCCCTGACCCTAACGGTCGTGCGGATTGATTGCAAACAGGCCGGGCAGCGAAACTGGGCATGTTTTCGCTTCACCCGCGCGCGCGTACGTGCCACCTTGCGCCGGGGAGGAGATCATGACCATCACCACAGCCGTGTTCGACGCTTATGGCACGCTCTTCGACATCACCGCCGCCGCCCGCGAGGCCGCGGCCGAACCGGGGCGTGCCGCCCTGGCCGACAACTGGCCCGCCCTGGCTGCACATTGGCGCACCAAGCAGTTGCAATACACGTGGCTGCGCGCCGTCACCGGCGATCACACCGATTTCTGGTCCGTGACCTGCGATGGGCTCGACTGGGCGCTCGAGGCCACCGGACTGGCCGGTGACACCGATCTGCGCGACCGCCTGCTCCAGCTTTACCGCGAGCTCACCGCCTATCCCGAAGTGCCCGACATGCTGGCGCAGCTCAAGTCGATGGGGATCGCCACCGCGATCCTATCCAATGGCTCGACCGACATGCTCGACGCGGCCGTTCGATCGGCCGGTATCGGCGACCGGCTCGACGCCGTGCTCTCGGTCGATTCGGTCGGCATCTTCAAACCTGCCGCCGCAGTCTATGATCTTGTCGGCGCACGCTTTGGCTGTGAGCGGCACGAGGTGTTGTTCGTGTCGTCGAACGGCTGGGATGCCTGCTGCGCCGCCGCCTATGGCTTCACCACCGCATGGGTCAACCGCGCAGGCGAACCGACGGATCGCCTGCCGGGACAGCCAATGCACCAGCTGCCCGACCTCACCCGCATCCCGCAACTCGCAGACCCGGATCATGGCAAGTTTCACAACCTCTGACGGCCTCGCGTTGCATTTCACCGACGAGGGCGAGGGCCAGCCCCTGCTCTGCCTTGCCGGGCTCACCCGCGACGGGCGCGATTTCGATTTCGTCGCGCCCCATCTCGCCGGTATCCGCCTGATCCGGCTCGATGCGCGCGGACGCGGGCGCTCCGACCGGGGCGATCCTTCGACCTACACGCCAGCGATCGAGGCACGCGACGCGCTCGAACTCATCGACCATCTCGGACTCGACCGGGTGGCGATCCTCGGCACCTCGCGCGGCGGAATCGTCGCGATGGTGCTGGCCGCCACCGCGCATGACCGCCTGGCAGGGATCGCGCTCAACGATGTCGGACCGGAGATCGACCCGCGCGGGCTTGACGCGATCCTGACGTATATCGGACGCAACCCCGCCCACAAGACCCACAGCGACTTGCTAAGGGTCTGGCCGGATGTCATCCGCGGCTTTGCCAATGTACCCGAATCACGCTTCCGCGCGGAAATCGCCCGACTCTATGACGAAACGCCCGAGGGCCTGCGCATCGCCTATGACCCACGGCTGCGCGATGCCGTCCTCGAAGCCGCAGCCCAGCCCGCCCCTGACCTCTGGCCCCTCTTCGACGCGCTGGCCGGGCTACCGCTCGCGGTGATCCGGGGGGCCAATTCCGACACTCTCGCACCCCGAACTCTCGCGGAGATGCGCCGCCGCCGCCCCGACTTGATCGTGGCCGAAGTGCCCGATCGCGGCCATATCCCCTATCTCGACGAGGCCGAAAGCCTCGCCGCCCTGCGTCAATGGATGAAACGTCTGTGAATATAGAAATGATCCGCGCTGCCGCATCGCGGCTTTCCGGCCATTCACGCCACACACCGTTGCTCTCATCGCCCTTCCTGGACGAGATCGCGGGGCGCCGCCTGCTGGTCAAATCCGAATGTCTCCAGCATACCGGCAGCTTCAAGTTCCGCGGTGGCTGGTCGGCGGTCTCCGCGCTCGATCCGGGCATCCGGGCGCGCGGCGTGATCGCGTTTTCAAGCGGCAACCACGCACAGGGCGTGGCCCATGCAGCCGCCCTTCATGGCGTGCCCTCGGTGATCATCATGCCCGCCGATGCCCCCCGGCTCAAGATCGACAACACCCGCGCCCTGGGCGCCGAGGTGGTGCTTTATGACCGCACGGGCGAGGATCGCGACGCCATCGGCGCCCGCCTCGCCGAAGAACGCGGGCTGACCCTCATCAAACCATTTGATGAACCGCAGGTGATCGCCGGTCAGGGCACTTGCGGCCTCGAAATCGCCGCACAGGCCGCCGAGGCGGGCATCGAACGGGCCGATGTGCTGGTCTGTTGCGGCGGCGGCGGTCTGACCTCCGGCATTGCCCTCGCGCTGGAAGCCGAGGCACCGGGGCTGCGCGCCCGCCCCTGCGAGCCGCATGGCTTTGACGATACCACCCGTTCACTGGCCAGCGGCCAGCGTGAAACCAACGCCATCATGGCCGGTTCGATCTGCGATGCGATCGTGACACCCAGCCCGGGTGAGTTGACCTTTCCGATCATGCGCCGCCTGTGCGGCCCCGGCATCGTCGTGACCGAAGACGAGGTTCTGCACGCCATGGCGCTCGCATTCCTTCGGCTCAAGATCGTGGTCGAACCGGGCGGCGCCGCCGCACTGGCAGCCGCGCTGTTTCACCCCGACGCGATCGAAGGCGACAGCGTGATCGCGGTGGCCACCGGCGGCAATGTCGATCCTGATCTCTTTGGCACGGCACTGGCGCGGCTGGGCGGCTGACGCCGCCCTGAAAACCTCAGCTTTCCACGCCCCTGTTGCCGCCGGCCCAGTTCGCAGCGCGCGTGCCCAGCTCCTTGAATTTATTCGAGGCCCCGTCAAGGCGCGCGGTCCATTCAGGGTCGGGCGTCTGCCCGTCCGTCACCTTGAAGAACGCCTGCAACAGGCAGGCCAGCGCAAAGGGCTCGATCAGCGCTGCCTTGACCGCCCATGCGAACAGGATGGCAAAGACGAACCCGCCCGCCGACCAGCCACCGGGGATGAGATAGACAACCGCCGCCGCCGGGGCCAGCATGACGAGGAAGACCACGAAAGCAAGCGCATAGCTCACCAGCGTGATCCAAGCCGCGTTGGCCAGCATCGGGCGCGCGTTCTGTCCATAAAGCACCAACGCGTCGCGCGCACCCGACCACGGATTGTCGGGGTTCTGGCGGATGAGATGGGCCAGGATCACCTCGTCGATCAATCCCACGGCGACCCGCAGGAACGCCCGCACGACCCGCATCAGGCCGTCCACACCCGGAATCGGCAGGATCGAGGCCAGCCCACGCACCAGGCCGGTGATCGCACCTATCACGCCCTTGATGATCTGGTCGAGCGCAAAGAGCAGGTTGGCCTGGGCAAAGCGATCCTTGACGATGTCCTGCGCATGGGCGATCTGGCCCTTGCCCCCGGGCAGGGGGCGATCGTCGATCATCTCGACCATCACGGCGATATGCCCGGCCTTGACAATGTAAAGGATGTATTCACGCAGGAAATACAGCACCGCGGCCGTTGCACCAAACCCGATGGCCCCGCCCCAGAACGTGCTCGTGGCACGAAAATCCGCATCGCCAAATGCGCCGACACCCCAGCCGATCCCGGCCCCGGTGCCTGTGACCAGAACATAGGCCACCGCGATCCCGAAATAGACGAGAACGCGCAGCACGATGAACGGCGCCGTCCGCCGCATGATCTCGAAGGATCGGGCAAAGGAGAATTGCATGTCGGACCTCTCGTTAATTCACTGCTCGAACAGGCCCGACCCTGACCGCTGGAACACCCGAGATCAACCCCGAAGGCATGGCGCAAGCGAGCCGGTCGAGCGTGCCCGAATTTGACAAACCGCACCGCACGCGCCATTCCTCGCCTCAAGCAGCCCGAGGATACGCACCCCATGAAGATGGTCGAATTCGAAGACGTCGCGCTCCACTATCGCATCGACGGCGACCCGGATGGGGCGCCAGTGGTCTTCGCCAATTCGCTCGGCACCGATCTGCGGCTCTGGGACGACGTTGTGGACCGGTTGCACGCCGGGCTGAAACTCGTCCGCTACGACAAGCGTGGACATGGGCTCTCCTCGGCCCCTCCAGCCCCTTATGCAATGGGCTCGCTGGTACGCGACGCCGAACGCCTGCTCGACCATCTCGATCTCCGCGATTGCGTCTTCGTCGGGCTATCCATCGGCGGCATGATCGCGCAGGGCCTGGCCGTCAAACGGCTCGACCTGGTGCGCGCCATAGTGCTTTCGAACACCGCCGCCAGGATCGGCCAACCCACGATGTGGGAAGAGCGTATCTCCGCCGTGCGCGCGGGCGGGATCGAGGCGCTGGCCGACAGCATCCTTGAACGCTGGTTCTCGCGCCCGTTCCGCGATACGAGCGAATTCGCGGGCTGGCGCCACATGCTCACGCGCCAGCCGGTCGAGGGATATGCCGGTTGTTGCGCCGCCATCGCGGGCACCGATTTCTACACACCGACCTCCGGGTTGCGCCTGCCCTGCCTTGGCATCGCGGGAAGCGAGGACGGCTCCACGCCGCCGGATCTGGTCCGCGAGACCGTGAACCTCATTCCCGGCGCGCGGTTCGAACTCATCCGCCGCGCCGGCCATTTGCCCTGCGTCGAACAGCCCGACGCCTATGCCCGACTTCTGACGGATTTCCTGCGCGAGATCGGCCATATCGCGCGCTGAAGCCCCTGCCCCCGGCATTGCCTTTTGCATGACCGAACGCCATATAGCGGCGCAATGCGCGCATTCTGAACCGGAACAAGACAGCGGAGACCAGAGATGGCCGATTTCCTGCTCATTCACGGGGCCTGCCACGGCGCTTGGTGCTGGCGCGACCTGATCCCGGAGCTGACGGCGCTCGGCCACCGCGCGCGGGCCATCGACCTGCCAGGCCATGGCGGTGATCTCACGCCGATATCCGACATCACCCTGCAATCCTATGCCGACGCGATCCTGTCGGCCATCGACACCCCTGTGACGCTTGTCGGGCATTCCATGGCGGGCTATCCGATTTCGCTCACTGCTGAACAGGCCCCCGAGAAGATCGCCCGCCTGATCTATCTCTGCGCCTATGTCCCAGAGGGCGACAAGACCATGGCCGACAGGCGCCGCGAGGCCCCCTATCAGCCGCTCCTTCCGGCCCTGCTCCGGGCCGCCGATGGCAAGAGCTTTCGTGTCGACCCTGCCAAGACCCGCGAGGTTTTCTATCACGACTGCCCCGAGGGCACCGAGTGCTATGCCAATACGCGCCTCTGCGCCCAGGCCGTCGCACCACAGGAAACCCCCTGCCCGCTGGGCGAGAAATACGCTTCGGTCCCGCACAGCTATATCCGTTGCATGGATGACCGCACCATCCCGCCCGAATTCCAGGTCACGATGACCGAGGAATGGCCCGCCGCCGATGTTCACGAAATACCCAACGGGCATTCCCCCTTCTTCGCCGACCCCGAGGGACTCGCGGCCCTTCTGGCAAGGATCGCACACTGATGGCCGGGTCCGTTTTTGACAGCCCGCTTTACACCCGCCTCTTTCCCACTGGCGAGGTCGGCCGCCTCTTTACCGACAGCACCGAGATTCGCGCCATGCTGATCGTCGAAGGGACATTGGCCAAGGTTCAGGGCGGCTTGGGCGTGATTCCCGAAACCTCGGGCGCCTTTCTCCACCGGGCCGCGATGGAAGTACAGATCGATCCGGCCGGTTTGGCCAATGCAACGGGCCAGAACGGGGTCAGCGTGCCGGGCCTCGTCGCCGCCTTCCGCAATGCGATTGAAGCGCCCGACCATGCCCAGTTCGTCCACTGGGGCGCCACCAGCCAGGATATCATCGACACCGCGCTGATGCTGCGCCTGAAACAGGTCCTTTCGCATTATGAAACTGCGCTGCGCCGGGTGCTCGCGGCACTGGCAAGGCAGGCCGAAGCCCATGCAGATCTTGCCATGCCCGCCCGCACCTGGGGGCAGCACGCCACCCCGACCAGCTTTGGCGCGACCGCCGCTGCATGGGGGGTCCCGTTGCTGGCGCTGCTGGACGAGCTCGACTCCCTGCGCGCGCATCTCTGGGTTTCGCTTTCGGGCGCGGCAGGCACCGGCGCAGCGCTGGGGGACAAGGCGGGCGAGACACGCGCAGCGCTGGCAGCAGCGCTGGGCCTTACCGATCCGGGGCGTTCCTGGCATACTGACCGCACCCCGATCCTTATGATCGCAGGCTGGATCGCACGGCTCAACACGGCACTCGGAAAGATGGGCGAGGATATGGCCACGCTCGCGATGACCGGCATCGGAGAGGTCCGGCTCGGCAGCTCGGGCGGCTCATCGACCATGCCGCAAAAACAGAACCCGGTCGGCCCCGGCGTGCTTGCCGCGCTCGCCGCACAGGGCACTGCGCTCAATGCTGCGATCCAGGGCGCGGGGTTGCACCGGCTCGATCGCGACGGTCCGGCTTGGTTCACCGAATGGTTGGCCTTGCCGCAGCTCTGCCTTGGCGGCGCGGCGGCACTGGAACACGCCCGAGACCTTGCCGAAACGCTCATCCCACTCCCCGAGGCGATGACCACCGCCCTGATCAAAGGCCAGGGTCTCATCCATGCTGAGGCGCTCAGCTTCGCGCTCGCGGCAAAAATGCCCCGCCCCGAGGCCCAGGCCGAGGTCAAGGCACTCTGCAGCAAGGTCTCCGAAACCGGTCGCCCCCTGCGCGATCTCGCAGGCGAAGCGCATCCCGACCTCGACCTTTCGGCCGTCTTCGACCTAATCCGCCAACTGGGAGAGGCCCCCGTTGCCGCACGTCGCTTTGCCGATGCGGTCCGCGCCCTGCCTGAACCGCAAGCGTCGGAATGACATAACTTTGCCCGGGGCCATCCACACCGCGCAGGCCCCGCCAAACCAATGGATTTCGTGTATTCCAATCCTTGCGACCGTGACCCCCGCTCATGCCCACCGCCCGCCTGTCCGTTCTTTTCATTGTTCTGACCGTGGTGATCGACGCCATGGGAATTGGTCTCATCATGCCGGTCATGCCCGCGCTGATTGCCGAGGTCGAGGGCACCAGCATTGCGCAGGCCGCCATTTGGGGTGGCGTGCTCTCGACCGCCTTTGCGGTGATGCAGTTCCTCTTTGCGCCGCTTATCGGCGCATTGTCGGATCGTTTCGGGCGCCGGCCGGTTCTGCTCATCTCGCTCGTGGTAATGGCCGCCGATTACGTGGTCATGGCACTGGCCGGCTCGATCTGGCTGTTGCTTGCGGGCCGGGTGGTCGGCGGGATCACGGCAGCCACCCACTCCACCGCCAACGCCTATATGGCCGACATTTCCGAACCGCATGAGAAGGCCGCCCGTTTCGGGCTGGTCGGGGCAGGTTTCGGCCTCGGTTTCGTGCTCGGACCCGTGCTCGGCGGCCTGCTGGCCGAGTTCGGCACGCGCGCACCGTTCTGGGCGGCCGCGGCGCTTGCGCTGGCCAATGCCGGGCTTGGCGCGCTGGTGTTGCGCGAAACGGTATCCGATGCGATTCGCCGCCCTTTCCGATGGTCGCGCGCCAACCCGTTCGGGGCGCTGCGCTCGATCACCGCCTTCCCCGGGCTGCGTCCAATCCTCGCGGTCTATTTCCTATACCAGGTGGCGGGCATGGTCTATCCGGCGATCTGGGCCTATTTCACAACCCTGCGCTTTGGCTGGACCGAGGCGACGATCGGCCTGTCTCTGGGCATCTACGGGCTTTTCTTCGGCCTGGTGCAGGGCTTTGGCGTGCGCCCGGCCATGGCGCGGCTGGGCTACCGCGGCACGGTGATATTCGCGCTCCGGATAGAATTCGTTGCGCTCATCATGACCGCCTTCATCCCTTCGGGAACCGTGCTGCTGATCCTGATCCCCGTGGTCGCGTTGGGGGCCGTGGGCCTACCCGCGCTTCAGGGTGCGATGTCACAGGCCGTGGCCGACGATGCGCAAGGCGAACTGCAAGGCGTGCTGACTTCGGCCAATTCCATGGCGATGATCATCGCCCCGCTGACCATGACCCAGAGCTTTGCCGCCTTCACCCGCGAGGGCGCCGCACTCTACCTGCCCGGCGCGCCGTTTCTGCTGGCCGCCATGCTGATGGCGCTTTGCCTGTTGCTCTTCACACGCGGTTCCGTTTCGTCAGGCCGCTGAAATCACCCAATTTGGCACTTGCACATGCTCCCCTCATGGGGCCAGTCTCGCGCGCAAATCCAACAGGAGGCCCGAGAACACCATGACCGCCATCAAAGCCGCCGTATGCCATGAATTCGGCCAGCCGCTCACCATCGAAACCGTCGATCTGCGCGCGCCAGAAATGGGCGAGATCGAGGTGACGCTGGAGGCCGTGGCGATCTGCCATTCCGACATCTCCTTCGCCGAAGGCGCATGGGGCGGCACGCTTCCGGCCGTATATGGCCATGAGGCCGCGGGAAAGATTTCCGCCGTTGGCGCGGGTGTGCGCGATTTCAACGTCGGCGACGATGTGCTCGTGACGTTGATCCGCGCCTGCGGCACCTGTCCCTCCTGTGCAGGCGGCAAGCCGACGATCTGCGAAACGCCCTATAACGGCGACCTAGGGCCGCTCGCCATGCCCGACGGCTCGACTCTTCACCAGGCCATGGCCTGCGGCGCTTTTGCCGAGAAGGTCGTCGTCGATCAAAGCCAGATCGTGAAACTGCCCGCCGACATGGAAAAGGATGTGGCCTGCCTGCTGTCTTGCGGGGTCATCACCGGCGTCGGTGCCGTGGTGAACGCTGCCAACTTCAAGGCCGGGCAGGATGCGGTGGTGATCGGCGCGGGCGGCGTCGGGCTCAATGCCATCCAGGGCGCACGCATCGCCGGCGCACGGCGCATCGTCGCCGTGGACATGAGCGAGGAGAAACTTGCCGACGCGATGGAATTCGGCGCCACCGATGGGGTGCTGGCCACTGACCCGAAACCATGGCGCGCGGCGATGAAGGCGATGGGGCGCGGCGCAGATGCGGTCTTTGTCACTGTCGGCGCGATCCCGGCTTATGACGCGGCGCCGCGCTATCTGGCCCGCGGCGGCAGGGTGGTGATGATCGGCATGCCCCACTCCTCCGACGTCTCGACATATTCTCCCGTGGTCATGGCCGCCGTGGGCCAGGGCATGGTCGGCTCCAAGATGGGCGACGTGGTGATCCGCCGCGACATCCCGTGGATGATCGACCTTTACCAGCAGGGCCGCCTGAAACTCGACGAACTGATCTCGAACCGCTGGCAACTCGACCAGATCAACGACGCCATCGCCGACACCAAATCCGGCAGCGCGCGCCGCAACGTCATCCTGTTCTGACACTCACGGGGTTGCGTTCCGCGCTGCCCCCGGGCGAAGTTGCTCCGAATCCCGCACCCAACGGAGCCACGTCCATGAAACTCGCCGATCTCGACATCATCGTCACCGCCCCCCCGGCACCGGGCTGGGGCGGGCGCTACTGGATCCTCGTCAAGCTCACCACCGACACCGGCATTACCGGCTGGGGTGAATGCTATGCCGCCTCGGTCGGCCCCGAGGCGATGAAACATGTCATCACGGACGTCTTCACCCGCCACATGGAGGGCGAAAACCCCGAAGAGATCGAGCTGATGTTCCGCCGCGCCTATTCCTCGGGCTTCACCCAGCGCCCCGACCTGACCGTGATGGGCGCCTTCTCCGGCCTTGAAATCGCCTGTTGGGATATCCTCGGCAAGGACCGTGACCGTCCGGTTCACGCGTTGATAGGCGGGCGCATGAACCACCGCATCCGCGCCTATACCTATCTCTACCCCCTGCCCGATCAGGATCTAGAAACCTTCTGGACCGACGCAGACGCCGCCGCGGTCAGCGCCGCGGATGCGGTGGCGCGCGGCTACACGGCGGTCAAGTTCGACCCCGCGGGCCCCTACACGATGCGCGGCGGTCACATGCCGGCCATGTCCGACATCTCGACTTCGGTCGCCTTCTGCAAGGCGATCCGCGAGGCAGTGGGCGACCGGGCCGACCTTCTCTTTGGCACCCATGGCCAGTTCAACACCGCCGGTGCGATCCGGCTGGGCCAGGCGATCGAGCCCTATTCGCCGCTCTGGTTCGAGGAACCCACGCCGCCCGACCACATCGAGGACATGGCCCGCGTCGCGCGAAATGTCCGCATCCCCGTCGCCACCGGCGAGCGGATGACCACCAAGTCCGAATTCGCTGCCGTGCTGCGCGCCGGGTCGGCCGAGATCCTTCAACCGGCGCTGGGGCGCGCTGGCGGAATCTGGGAAATGAAGAAAACCGCCGCCATTGCCGAGGTCTTCAACGCCCAGATCGCTCCGCATCTCTATGCCGGTCCCGTCGAATGGGCCGCCAATATCCAGCTGGCCGCTTCGATCCCGAACATCCTGCTTCTGGAAACCATTGAAACCGATTTTCACCGCGACCTGATCGGCGGCACGATTTCGGTCGAGAACGGGTTCGTGACGCCACCCTCCGCCCCCGGCCTCGGAATCGAGGTCAACGAAAAGCTGGCCCGCGCCCACCCCTACAACGGCACGGGCCTGCACCTTCAGATGCAGGATGCGCCCTGCGATTATGCGAACGGCAACAATTTTCAGGGGGGCGCACCTGTCAAAAACCTGTAATCTTGGCGTTTGCCACCTACATATGCTAAATACCGCATGGATCACCAGTAAGGAGCATGAGCTTGTACGCCAAGGCCCCCCCTGCACCGCCCACCGAAATGGCCCGCAGCGCCGCGAGTGCGGCCACCTATCTCAAGACGCTCGCGCATGAGGGGCGGCTCATGATTCTGTGCCATCTCGGTTCGGGCGAGAAATCGGTGGGCGAACTGGAGGAATTGCTCGACATCCGACAGGCCGCGGTGAGCCAGATGCTCGCTCGCCTGCGCGAGGAAGAACTCGTCAAGACCCGGCGCGACGGCAAGACGATATATTACAGCCTCGCGGACGAGAGCACCTACGAGGTGATATCCCTGCTTTACCGGCTTTTCTGCGGCCCCGGTGACGCCCGGCCCGGCGACCAGAACAGTTGTGACTGAAACAGGCGAGGCCACCCTAGTATCCTGACCTTGCGTCACCCTCCGACGCCCCCCACACACCGGGCAGGAGAAACATCTTGGCCTGTGGCACCATGCGTGTAATCTCCCCCGAAAAAGCGGGAGGAGAAGGAGATCACCATGACCATCTACAGGAGCCGGTTCCCCGATGTGGCGCTGACCGACAAGTCCATCACCCAACGCGTATTCGAGGGCATTGACCCCGACAAGACCATCCTGATCGACGGCCCATCGGGGCGGGCAATGACCGGGGCCCAATTCATCGGCGGGGTAAAGTCACTTGCCGGCGGGTTGACCCAGCGCGAGTATGGCGCGGGCAAGGTGGTGGCGCTGATGGCGCCCAACATTCCCGAATATTGCGTAGTCTTTCACGCCAGCGCCTGGGCGGGCGGGACCGTGACCACGATCAATCCCACCTATACCGCGCATGAGGTCAACCACCAGCTTACCGATGCGGGCGCCGATGTTCTCGTGACCATCGACATGTTCGCGGACACCGCGCGCGAGGCCATCAAGGGCACCGGCGTCACCGAGATCGTGATCATCGGCGACGCGCCCGAGGGCATGGTTCCGCTCACACAACTCATGGGTGCCCCGATGGAGGAACAGGTCCCTGTCGACGTGGCCGAGCAGGTCGTCGCCCTGCCCTATTCCTCGGGCACCACCGGCCTGCCCAAGGGTGTGATGCTCACCCATCAGAACCTTGTCGTGAATATCGACCAATCGCTCGTCCCTGCCGATGTGCAGCCGGGCGAGATGACCGTTGCCTTCCTGCCGTTCTTTCACATCTATGGGCTTGAAGTGCTTATGAACATCTATCTCGCCGCCGGTGGCGGGCTTGTCACCATGCCGCGCTTTGACCTGGAGATGTATCTCAAACTGGTCGAGCAATATGAAACCCCTCGCCTCTGGATCGTCCCGCCCGTGGCGCTGGCGCTGGCCAAGCATCCACTGGTCGATCAGTTCGACCTCGGCCATGTCGAACAGGTCAATTCCGCCGCCGCTCCGCTCGGCGCCGACCTGGCGCTGGCGATGGGGGCGCGGCTGGGCACCAATGCGACGCAAGGCTACGGCATGACCGAGCTTTCACCGGTCAGTCACATCTCGCCGCAGGGCAAGGGCAAACCCGGCGCCTCGGGCGTGTCGATCTCAAATACCGAATGCCGCATCGTGAATCCCGAAACGCTTGAGGACATGCCCACAGGCGAGGACGGAGAGCTTTGGGTCCGTGGGCCACAAGTGATGAAGGGCTATCTCAATAATGACAAAGCCACCGCCGAAACAATTGTCGAGGGCGGATGGCTACGCACCGGTGACATCGCCCATTTCGACGAAGATGGCTATCTCTACATCACCGACCGGCTCAAGGAACTGATCAAATACAAGGGGTTTCAGGTCGCCCCGGCAGAACTCGAAGCCGAACTTGTCACGCATCCCGCGATTGTCGACGCCGCAGTGATCGGCATCCCTGACGATGATGCGGGTGAATTGCCCATGGCCTTCGTCGTGGCATCACCCGGTACCGAGCCACCGAGGCTGGAGTCGGTCCAGGACTACCTCGAAACCCGGCTCGCCCATTACAAACAGGTACGCCTGCTCGAAGTGGTCGAAGAGATCCCCAAATCCGCCAGCGGCAAGATTCTTCGGAGGTTCCTGCGCGATCGAGTCGCCTCGGGCTGATCGCCGGTTTTCAGAACGCCTGGCGAAATGGACCTCTGATCTCGCCATGGTCTGAGGTCCATTTAGGTCATGCCACCGCCACATCCCGGATGTCAGGACCGTATCATGGCTCTTGGCCGCGGTGCCTTTCGATTCCATCAGACTGAAATTGCTGCTATTTCAGATAAATGGAAATCGTTCTCGTCACCACGGTCATCGCATCGCTGTTTTTGGTGATCGCCGCAGCCGAACCGCTTGCGGCGCGGCTGCGCCTGCCGTTCAGCGTGATACTAGCTGTCCTGGGCATTCTGATCGGGACGGGTGCGATCTTTTTCCTTCGGACCGAACTGACGGATGCGCTGGACCCGGTGGCCGAGGCGCTTGTAGGACTGCCGATTCGCTCGAACGTCTTTCTCTATGTCTTCCTGCCGACCTTGTTGTTTCAGGCAACGCTGGGCATGAACCTGCGCCGGATGCTGGACGACTGGGTGCCGATCCTGGTGCTTTCGGTCGTGGCCGTGGTGGTGGCGACACTCAGCGTGGGTTACGCGCTGTCATGGGTCAGCGCGCTGCCGCTCGCGGCCTGCCTGCTGATCGGCGCGATCGTGTCGACAACCGATCCTTCCGCGGTTGTCTCGATCTTCCGCTCGATTTCCGCGCCGCGCCGTCTGGCACGGATCATCGAAGGCGAAAGCCTGCTGAACGACGCCGCGGCCATCGCGCTCTTCGGCCTGTTCATGGGCTTCGTGATGCTGGGGAACCCGGACCCCGACCTCGGCGAGGCGTTGGCCCGCTTCCCGCTCCTCGTCGTCGGCGGCGCCTTCACGGGCTGGCTGGCCGCGCGGATAGCCGTGTGGTTCATGGCGCTCTTCAGGCGGCATGAACTGGCGCAAATCTCGATCTCGGTCGCACTGCCCTACCTGGCGTATATAACGGCAGAGCAGAGCATCGGCGCGTCGGGCGTGATCTCGGTGGTCGCTGCGGGGGTGACGCTGAACCTGATCGGGCCGGGGCGTCTGCCGCCACAGGCCTGGGCAAACCTGCGCGAGCTATGGGGCGTGCTGGCGCATTGGGCGGGGGCGCTGATCTTCATTCTCGCCGCCCTCTTGATCCCGCGGCTTCTCGAGGAAGTGCGCATCGAGGATTTCGCGCTGGTCGGCGTGGTGATCCTCGCCGCTATCGCGGCGCGGGCCGTCATCCTGTTCGGCCTCCTCCCATTCCTGACGATGTTGACCCTCTCGCCGGCGGTGGAACGGCCCTACCGCGTTGCCATCCTCTGGGGCGGCCTACGAGGGGCTGTGACCTTGGCGCTTGCTCTCGCAGTGACCGAAAGTTTCCGCGTGCCCGACGGAATCCAGCGCGTTGTGGGCATCCTCGCCACCGGTTTCACGCTTTTCACACTGATCGTGCAGGGCACGACGCTGCGCTGGGTCATCGCACGGCTTGGGCTCGACCGCCTGTCACCCATCGACGAGGCGCTGTCGCGACAGGTGGTCGCCGTCGCACTCCAGACGGTGCGCGAGGACGTGGCGCGCACCACCGAAAACTACGAACTGAGCCACGACACCGTTCGCTCCGAAGCCAAGCGCTTCGGCCAGCGGTTGGACGCGGCGGTGAAGGCCGCCGAAGAAAGCGCCGACATACTCGATCGTGACCGCATCACGCTTGGCCTGATCGCGCTGGCAGGGCAAGAACGTGACACCATACTGGCCCGGGTGCGCGAACGCACGATATCGGCCCGAATGGCCGAACAGGTGCTGACAGTCGCCGATCGCCTGATCGAGGGTACACGCAGTGGCGGCCGCAGCGGATACCAGCGCGCCGCACGTCGCAGCGTCGCCTATGGCCGGGTCTTCCGGGCTGCCGTGCGCCTGCATTCCCGGCTCGGCCTGTCCGAACCTCTCGCCCGGATGACCGCCGACCGGTTCGAGCTTCTGCTCTCGCATCGCCTCATCCTGCGTGACCTCGGCTCCTTCATCAACGGTCGTATCCGACGCATCCACGGGCGTCGCGTGGCCGATCTGCTGCGCGAACTGCTCACGCGGCGGATCGAGATGGTCGAGACGTCGCTCGATGGGCTCCGACTGCAATATCCCGGCTACGCTGAGAAACTCGAACGCCGCTTCATCCGGCGCACGGCACTGCGCCTTGAGGAGCGGGAATACACGGCGATGCGCGAGGACGGGCTGATCGGTGCCGAGGTATACACCGCGCTGATGCAGGACCTCGACGCGCGACGCGCTGCCGCCGAGGACCGGCCAAGACTCGATATCGCCCTGCAACGGGTCGAACTGGTCCGCCAGTTCCCGGTTTTTGCAGATCTGGACGAAACCGCGCTCAAGCGCCTGGGGCGGGTTCTCAAGACGCGCTACATCAACGCCGGTGAGGTCATTTTCGCCAAGGAGAGCACCGCCAAAAGCGTGTTCTTCATCGCCTCCGGTGCAGTAGAACTGGAAACTGCCGGCCAGACCTGGCGGTTAGGGCGTGGCGAAATGTTCGGACAAATGTCGATCCTGATGAACAAGGTCCGCCGCGCCGAGGCGCGGGCACTCGTGCCCTCGACGCTGCTCGTCCTCGACGAGGCGCGCTTCCGTCGACTATTGAAACGCAGCACGGCCCTCCAGGACGCAGTGCGCGCAAGTGCGCACAAGCGCGGCATCGAACCGGACGAACTGTTTTCCGCTTAGTGGCCTGCGCTCGCAGGCCCCGCATGCACCCTGCTCAAACGACTTCGCCAGCTTCCAGTCGCCGCAATATCGCCTCACCCTGGGCAAGGATCGCGGTGCGCCGCGCCTCCGGCATCCGTTCCCAGGTCCGATAGACCGTTGCCATCCGCGGGTTGCCCACGAACCGCGCCCGATGACGGTCGATGAAATGCCAGTATAGCGGGTTGAGCGGGCATGCCCCCGGCCCCGGGCGCGCCTTTACGTCATAGGCACATGACCCGCAATAATCGCTCATCCTGTTGATGTAATTGCCGGATGCAGCATAAGGTTTCGAGCCCACAACCCCGCCATCGGCAAACTGGCTCATGCCCAGCGTGTTGGGCGCTTCGACCCATTCGAACGCATCCGCATAAACCGCCAGATACCATTCATGCACCGCCCCCGGATCGGCCCCGGCCAGCAGCGCGAAATTACCCGTCACCATCAGGCGCTGGATATGATGGGCATAAGCCTCCTCGCGGGTCTGCTCCACCGCCGCGCGCAGGCACTCCATCCGCGTCTCGCCGCCCCAGAACGCAGCGGGCAACGCCCGGTCATGGCCCAGCGCGTTGCGCGTCACGTAATCTGGCCCCTCGCGGAAATAGATGCCGCGCACGAATTCACGCCAGCCGATCACCTGCCTTATGAAGCCCTCGGCTGCGTTGATCGGCACATCCCCCGCCTGCCATGCCGCCTCGACCCGCTGACACACCTCCAACGGCGACAGCAGACCGATATTGAGGTAGATCGACAGCACCGAATGGTTGAGAAACCGGTCGCCTGTCAGCATCGCATCCTGCACATCGCCGAAACCGGGCAGGGCATGGGCGATGAAGTGATCCAGCGCGCGCAGCGCCTCGCCCCGCGTCACCCCGAACCAGAACGGGTGGAGATCGCCGAAACTGTCCCCGAACCGCGCCGCGACCAGGTCCATAACCTCCCGCGTCACCGCGTCCGGCGCGAACCGGATCGGCCCGGGCCCGAACAGGTCGTGCGCGGCGCGCTTGCGATTGTCATGGTCGAAATTCCACTTGCCCCCCGCCGGTTTGTCGCCCTCCATCATCAAACCGGTCTTGCGCCGCATCTCGCGATAGAA